>CAUVRW010000097.1:0-4850 GCA_963554425.1 uncultured Veillonella sp. | reverse complement strand
AGTGCTGTAGAAGAAACAGCACCGGAATTGCGCAAACTATATAGTGAGGTTGAACAAGAACATGAATAAAGAAGAATTACAACAGCGTTTTCTTGCCTTCTTTGGTGAAGGCGCAGGAGATGTGCATTGTTATTTTGCTCCAGGTCGCGTGAATGTGATTGGAGAACATCAAGACTATAATGGTGGTCATGTGTTTCCAGCGGCATTGAAAGTGGGTATTTACGGTGCTATCCGTTTACGTGAAGATAGCAAGGTACGTTTACATTCTGATAATATGGAAAAAACCGTGGTGGTTGATGTAAATGAACCTTTCCAATATAATATTGAACACGATTGGGCTAATTATCCATTAGGTGTGATTCAATTCTTAAAAAATAAGGGTCACAAGGTACCAGGTATGGACATTTATTTTAATGGTAATTTGCCAGCTGGTGCAGGATTGTCTTCTTCTGCATGTATGCTAGATTTAACTGGTTATATGTTGCTTTCAGAGTTGGGTCTAACTCCAATTGATCGCACGAAACTGGCAAAAATGGCCATGCATGTAGAATACCATTTCGTAGGTGTAAAAGTAGGCATTATGGATATGTATGCCATTGCACACGGTAAAGAAGGCCATGGTGTCTTGTTAGATTGCACGCATATGGAACGAAAGCTAGTTCCGTTAAACTGGCATGGACATACTCTTGTTATCATGAATACGAATAAACAAAGAGGTCTTGTAGATTCTAAATTTAATGAGCGTAAAGGCCAATGCGACGCAGCTCATGAAATTATCCGCAAACACAAAGATGTATCGGGTTTATCATTGGCGACATTGGATGATCTAGAGTATATTTCGGATGATGTCTTGATGCGCCGAGCTCGTCACGTTATCACTGAAAATTTACGTGTCCTAGATTTTATGAAAGCTTTGGAAGAGGCTGATTTAACAGGTATTGCCCATTGCTTGAATGAATCTCACAGATCCTTACAGGTTGATTTTGAAGTAACAGGTAAAGAATTAGATACGATTGTTGATTTAGCACGATCTCAAGAAGGCTGTATTGCATCCCGTATGACAGGTGCAGGTTTTGGTGGTTGTGCCATTGCCCTTGTAAAAGATGAGAATATTGATGCTTTTATGAGAGCTATTCCGGAAGAGTACGAAAAACAAATAGGTGTTACCCCTAGTCTATATATCGCAGAAATTGGTGATGGGGTGTATTCGCTGTAAAGGAGATAGAATCATGATAAAGCCACAAATAAGCAATGATGAAATTATTTTGAATTACATCAGGCGTCATGGCCCCGTATCAAAGGCATTGATTGCAAGACAAACAAAAATAACGCCTCCCACAGTGACTAATATTTGTACGAATTTAATTCGGAAAGGATTGGTCTATGAAGATCGTCAAGAACGGTCTGCATTGGGACGCCCATCAATGTTATTAGACTTTAATCATGATATTGAAACCTATCTTATCGTTCATGTAAGAACACATGCCATTGTGTTTTATGTGGCTACGGTAGGACGGCAAATCCTGCATCAAGAAGAAACATCGGTTATTGGTTGCAGTGCTGATGAAATTATGCAGCATATGTACCGAGGCATACAGGATATTTTCAAAGAAGACTATAAAATTAAAAGTATAGGTCTCGTTTTACGTGGACCTGTAGACTCAGGAAAAGGGATTTCTATTTACTCTCCTAATGGGAAGTGGAATAATATTCCTTTTAAATATATCTTAGAAGAACGATTCCATGTGCCTGTCTATGTAGAAAATGATGTCCGTTGTTTATCGACGGGTGAATATTATTATGGTAGTGGTAAAGAAATGGATAATCTCATAGTCCTTAAATTCAGTTATGGACTAGGGATATCTCTAATTTATCACGGTGAACTCTATCGCGGATTCAACGATAGTGCTGGTGAGATTGGGTATGGTGTGATTCGATTAGATGAAGCGGGCAACGAAGTGCGCTTGGAAGATATCGCATCAGAAACATCGATTCATACGTATGTATTGGAACAAATGGAAAAAGGCCGATATACATCGGTACAAGATAATCCATTGGTTGTGAGCAAAGCATTTCGGGTAGAGCCTATTTATGAGGCCGCAGTAGAAGGTGATGAAGTGTGTTTAGAGGCGCTTTCACGAGTAGGTCACTATTTAGGGATTGCCTTAGCCAATATAGCTAACTTATTTAATCCAGAGCGGATCATTTTAAGTAGTGCTATGGGGAATGCAGTGGGTGTGATGGATCCGATTCTTCGAGGCGTATTAGAACGCAATTCATACAAAGCACATACGATTAATCTAGAATATTCCGGCAATGGTTCCTATTATACATTGCTAGGGATGATTGATATTGTCAGTGCGAAACGAGCTGAAGAAGCTTGGTTACGGTAGGTACCACGACTAGAAAGACTAGTCTTATAGGTATATAGGATATCTAAAAGGAGGATATTATTATGAAACGATCTTGGAAAGCAGCGTTGCTTGCATCAGCAGCAGTAGGTGCACTTGTGTTAGGTGGTTGCGGAAGCGATCAAGGAGCAAGTGGTGACAAACCTCAAATTGGGGTTGCTATTTACAAATTTGATGACACTTTCATGAGTGGCGTGCGTGCAGAAATTGACAAAGCCGCTAAAGACAAAGCGAAAGTGGATATCGTAGATAGCCAAAACTCTCAACCAACACAAAACGAAAAGATTGACTTATTCATCAATAAAAAGTACAAAGCAATCGGCGTTAACGTAGTAGACCGTACAGCAGCAGGCGTTATCATTGATAAAGCAAAAGCAGCGAACATTCCATTGGTATTCTTGAACCGTGAACCATTAAAAGAAGATATGGCAAAATGGGATAAAGTATACTATGTAGGTGCGAAAGCTGAACAAAGTGGTGAAATGCAAGGTAAAATCTTAGCAGATTACTTCAAAAAACACCCTGAAGCATACCATAGCAATGATGGTGTGATCCACTATGTAATGATCACTGGTGAACCAGGTCACCAAGATGCTGTACTTCGTACACAATACTCTGTAGAATCCCTTAAAAAAGAAGGTATGAAAGTTGAAGAATTAGCTAGCGATACAGGTATGTGGGACCGTGTTAAAGGTCAAGAAAAAATGGCAGCCTTCTTGAGCCGTTACGGCGACAAAATCGATGCTGTTATCTGTAACAATGACGACATGGCATTAGGTGCTATCGAAGCATTGAAAGCAGCAGGCTACTTCACAAATGGCAAATACATTCCAGTAGTAGGCGTTGACGCTACAACTCCAGCAGTACAAGCGTTGAAAGACGGCACATTATTGGGTACAGTATTGAACAATGCAAAAAAACAAGGTCAAGCAGTATTTAATCTTTCCTACGTGTTAGCGAAAGGCGAAACACCTAACAAAGATAATGTAGGCTTTGACATTGTAGATGGTAAATATATTTGGGTACCTTACGAAATCGTAACAAAAGAAAATGCGGATAAGATTTTAGGTGACAAATAATAGAATGCAGTAAGGGGGCATTTGCCCCCTTCATTATCTGATTAGCAGGAGGAAAATGTATGGGCGAGTACATATTAGAAATGCGCCAAATTACGAAGGAATTTCCTGGCGTAAAGGCCTTGGATAATGTCACTTTCAAAGTCCGACCAGGCACCGTACATGCTCTAATGGGAGAGAATGGCGCAGGAAAGTCGACTCTTATGAAATGCCTGTTCGGTATTTATAAGCAAGATCAAGGGGATGTTGTGATTGATGGCGAAGTTGTTGACATGACGGATTCCCGTAAAGCTCTTGGAATGGGGATTTCTATGATTCACCAAGAGTTATATCCAGTATTACAAAGAAATGTTATGGAAAACTTGTGGTTAGGCCGGTTTCCAACGAAAAAAATTGGTCCCTTTACATTTGTGGATCATAAAAAAATGAAAGAAGATACATTAGCGTTGTTTAATGAAATCGATGTAGATATCGATCCAGAACAATTAGCTGGTGACTTATCTGTTTCTAAATTACAAAACATTGAAATTGCTAAAGCGGTTTCGCATCAAGCGCGTATTATTGTAATGGATGAACCTACCTCTTCTCTTACGAGTGATGAAGTAGAACATCTATTTAAAATTATTAACTCCTTACGAAAAAAAGGGGTTGCAATTATATATATTTCTCATAAAATGGAAGAAATCCTACGCATATCCGACGAAGTAACGATCATGCGTGATGGTCAATATATAGGTACTTGGCATGCTGATGAGTTAACAACAGATCTTATCATTCAACGAATGGTAGGACGTGAGATGACTCAGTTATTTCCTGAAAAAACCAATACTCCAAGTGAGGAAGTATTACGTGTAGAAAACTTAACATCTATTAATCCACATTCTTTTAAAGATGTAAGCTTTTCTCTTCGTAAAGGTGAAGTTCTTGGTGTAGGTGGTCTTGTAGGGGCCCAACGAACAGAGGTTATTGAAGCCTTATTTGGTCTTCGAGGTATCGAGTCTGGCAAGATTTACTTGCACGATAAAGAAGTTCGCATTCGTCATCCACGAGATGCGAAAAAATTAGGGATGGCACTACTCACAGAAGAGCGTCGTACTACGGGAATTTTCCCGATGCTTACCATTGTAGATAATACAACGATGGCAGCACTGCCAAAATATGAAAATAAGTTCAAATTGTTAAATGACAACAAACGACTAGACGATACAAAAGAGGGTGTGGCTTCCTTACGAGTGAAAACACCGTCTACAGAAACAAAAATTCAAAGTCTTTCTGGTGGTAACCAACAAAAAGTACTCATTGCTCGTTGGTTAAATACGAATCCAGAAATCCTACTCTTAGATGAACCGACACGGGGCATCGA
>CAUVRW010000096.1:0-4850 GCA_963554425.1 uncultured Veillonella sp. | reverse complement strand
CGGAACTAGCAATGCATTGCACACCTTTTTCATCCGCATCAATGCGTCCCTCGATGGCTACCACACCATCTCGTTGCAATAGCATATGACTTCTTTGATACCCTTGTGGGAATACTACTACTTGTACAGTGCCCGTGAAATCTTCCAAGGTTAAGGTGCACATTTTTTCCTGTTTCGCCTTCGTTAATCGATCCACTTTTTCCGTAATCAATCCACCAATCGTAACAGTTTTACCATCAAAATCCTCTGGATTTTCTGCTAATCGCCCTAATTGAAACAGTCCTTCCAATTCATCACGATAGGCATCTAAAGGATGGCCCGTAATATAAAAGCCTGTATATTCCTTTTCATCTTTCAGCTTTAATTCTTTAGGCAAGTCTGGCATGTCTGGAACATGGATCGTTTCCATTTCCTCTGCCTCCGCAAAGAGGCTCACCGCTCCTAAAGCACTATTTTTTTGCCCTTTAGAACCAATTCCTTGGGCTTGTTCATAAATCTGTAACAGCTGATTTCGATTTTCTTTGAAAGAATCCATAGCCCCGCATCGGATTAAACTTTCCAACAAACGCTTATTGACCACACGGTATGGTATACGTTCGCAGAAATCAACAATGGATGTAAATTGCCCATTTGCCTTACGTTCTGCTAGCAATTCTTCGATCGCATTATCACCTACATGTTTGATACCACCTAAACCAAAACGAATTTGTCCATTTTGTACGGTAAACATACGCTCTGAATGGTTGATATCTGGTCCTAATACAGCCACTTGTTTCGCTTTACACACATTGATGTAATTCGTCATTTTATCCATATTACCCATAAAGCTTGTCATAGTAGCTGCCATAAACTCTGGGAAATAATGGGCTTTCAGATACGCCGTTTGATATGCAATATAGGCATAAGCGGCAGAGTGGGATTTATTAAATCCATACCCTGCGAAATATAGCAAGAGATCAAATACTTCATTGGCTAGCTTCTCATCGATACCATTGTTCACAGAACCAGATACAAAAGAATCTCGTTGTGCTTTTAGTACAGATTCCTTTTTCTTACCCATGGCACGACGCATTAAATCCGCCTGCCCCAAGGAGAATCCCCCCATAGCAGAGGCAATCTGCATAACTTGTTCTTGGTATAGAATAACCCCAAATGTATCCTCTAAAATAGGCTCTAATATAGGATGTAAATAGGTCACTTCTTTTTCTTTATGACGGCGCTTGATAAAATCTTCTACCATGCCCGATCCCAACGGTCCCGGACGATAGAGGGCCACTAAAGGAATTAAATCTTCAAAATGTTCTGGCTTCAAATCCATTACTAATTTTGTAATCCCTTCCGATTCTAACTGGAAGACCCCTGCTGTTTCCCCTTTACATAAGATTTCACAAGATGCCTTGTCATCTAACGGGATGGCATCCAAGTCTAGCTCAACACCATGATTTTCCTTAATGAGGCGTAGTGCCTCACCCATCACTGTCAACGTACGAAGTCCCAAAAAGTCCATCTTCAATAGGCCTAGTTCTTCGATATTATCTTTATCATATTGCGTGACAAAACCATCTTCATTGGAGTTTTGTACCGGCACATACTCATCTAATGGTGCTGCTGAAATTACGACCCCTGCCGCATGGGTAGAAGAGTTTCTCGCAATGCCTTCTAAGCGCAAGCAAAGATCAAATAGTTCTTTTACCGATGCATCACTTTCATATAGATCTTTGAGTTCTTTTACCTCTAAAGATTTTTTCAAAGTGATACCTAGCTCATTGGGAATCATCTTAGCTAATCGATTCACCTCTGGCAAAGGCATATCTAGCACGCGACCTACATCACGAATAACAGCACGAGCCGCTTCGGTACCAAAGGTAATAATTTGCGCTACTCGCTCTTGTCCATATTTTTCTGTTACATATTCGATGACCTTATTCCGAGTTTCATAGCAGAAGTCGATATCGATATCGGGCATACTCACCCGCTCTGGATTCAAAAATCGTTCAAAGAGCAAATCGTACTTGATAGGATCTAGACCTGTAATCCCTAATAAGTAGGCTACCACTGACCCTGCTGCACTACCACGACCCGGACCTACTAGTACCCCATGTTCACAAGCATATTTCACATAGTCCCAAACGATGAGGAAGTAATCTTCAAAGCCCATGCGACTAATAACACCTAACTCATAATCTAGTCGCTCTTGTAGTACCGGTGTTACCTCTGGATAGAATTGAGGAATATAGGACTCACACACTTTACGCAAGTAAGAATGTGCTGTTTCCCCTTCTGGTACATCAAATTTTGGCAAATGGTGGGCATCAAAATTGAACTCTACATGGCAACGTTCCGCAATCTTCAAGGTATTATCCAAAGCTTCTGGAATATGACCAAAGAGTTCTTCCATCTCATCGCCGCTTTTCATGTAAAACTCATTACTGAAAAACTTCATGCGATCTACATCATTCCGCCTTGCACCCGTAGCAATACATACCTTAATATCATGAGCTTCCGCATCGTCTGCATAAACATAGTGAAAGTCATTAGAACATACAAGTCCCACACCATATTGCTCCGCCATATCTACCAACACATCTTGAACACGTAATTCCTTAGGATCTCCATGGTTCTGAATCTCTAAGAAAAAGTTCTCTTTTCCATAGGTCTCAAGATACCATTCCAAAGCACGATGAGCGCCCTCAATGTTGTCCTGTAAAATCAGTTGCGGAATTTCTCCTGCAATACAAGCACTCAAAGCGATGATTCCTTTGTTGTAGGTAGATAGCAAATCTCGATCAGCACGCGGCTTGCGGTAGAACCCTTCTGTAGAGGATTTAGATACAATTTTTACAATATTTTCGTATCCTTCCATGGTTTCTGCTAAGAGAATCAAATGCTTTAATCGTTCATAAGTTTTACCTTCGGGGCGGTCAAAACGACTCCCTTCCGTCACATACACTTCACATCCTAAAATCGGTTTGATGCCTTGTGCCATAGCCTCTTTATAAAAATATATGGCCCCATACATATTCCCGTGGTCCGTCAACGCTAGGGCCGGCATATTGAGTTCTTTCGCACGACTCACCATTTGTGGCAATCGACTAATGCCATCAATGAGGCTATATTCACTATGACTATGCAGATGTACAAATGGTCTCATGGGCCCTCCTCAATAACGTAATACAGTATGTTTTCATTCTCTTTATTATATCATAGGTTAGGTGTTTCAGTGTACCGTGAAAGCATTTGTCACTCCTAGATCAATGGATGCTCACAAAATAAAAATGCCTATGTAATCTGCATAACAAATTACATAGGCATTGCATTATTTAATAAACTTCACTTCTTGGTAAATAGATGCCAGGCAACTATATTTATCTATAATATGCACGCATCTCTGCTTTCACCTGTTGCCATTTCGGCAACACATCACCCATGACTTTATAAAAGCGTGATGAATGGTTCGCTTCAATAAAGTGCGCAAATTCATGGACCATCACATAGTGTGCAAACTCCGTGGGCCCTAATAGCAATCGTGTGTTCATGGTAATCGTTTCTTTGAAAGATATACAAGAGCCCCAACGGCTCGTCATGTACCGTAATCGTAGCGTCGGCCTTGGAACCGTATACCCCGCTTGTTGAAATTCATCATGCACTTGTTGTGCTAATTTTTCCATGAAGTCCTGCCCTAGGGTTTTCCAAAAGTTAAGCCACATACGTTCTACTTTGCTAGTATCTATGGCCTCGTGATCACTTGGGTAGCGTACCAACAGTATGTCGTCTGCTACTGTTACTGCATAGGTGGAGCTGCTCACTCTCGATCGTTTTCTTTGTGATAGTCTGCATTGTGCAGTTTTCCTTTTTGATGAGTTACCTACCAATAGAGAATCTGGCGGACTATCGCTTAATTGACTATCCTGTAAGGATGTTTCCAAATAGGCAGATACAGTATAAGGTTTTTCCTGTACTACACGATACATGTGACCCATCACCATGATATCTGTATCTACGTCAGGTACCATAGGATGACCGCCCGTATCTTTTCTACGTTGTAACGCCTTTTCTATGAAAGTTCGATGACGGCAGATAAACTCCTCAATCATGCCTAAAGGGACACGAGGAGAGGCAGACACTCGAACTACGCCACTAGCAGTAACACGAAGATTCATGTTCTTCACTCGTTTTCTATGCAGTTCATATGTGATACTACCATCTGGTAGTGTGCGAAGTTCTTTCATCTGATCTCCTGTCTATTTTATCCTTACCTATTTAGATTTTTAGTGTATATATGTCTTTTTCATATATAGCTATCGCATACACCATTCTTATATCATAATATGTATTAATTCCTTATGCTCTTTCACTCATATAACTACTATTTTACACTCTATACAAAATACTTGCTATATCCACACCTAATAATTTCGGTTATATTACCCATTAAGAATAACATAACAAAGAGCAGTTAATCTTACTTCATCACATCCACCTATACATGGACAGTAATACTTAGCACAATCATATCCCTTAGGAAATATATTGACGACAGCAAAATAGAGAAAGCAATGGCATCCCACTACTTTCTCTATTCCTATGTACATAGACTATCGTTAGCCTAGTATATGCAATTATTTTCCAGCTTTTGCTGCTTTCGCACGTGCGGAACGATCCAAGATCGCTTTACGCATACGAATATTTTCTGGTGTTACTTCTACCAATTCGTCATCGTTGATCCACTCTAAGGCTTGTTCCAAGCTGAAGATACGTGGAGGTGTTAAACGAACTGCCTCATCAGAGGAGCTAGAACGCATGTTAGTAACATGTTTCTTTTTGTTAGGGTTTACGTCCATGTCGTTTTC
>CAUVRW010000095.1:0-4852 GCA_963554425.1 uncultured Veillonella sp. | reverse complement strand
ATTCGTCCTGGTGCTACAAACGACATTGGTGAAAGCATCGAATGGCTTACTCAACGAAGCGGTCGTATTCATATATTAGAAGTGCCAGAAATGAAGCTGTCTGCCACGGAATTGCGTCATCGATTGCGCCATGGCTTGTCTACCCGATATATGTTGCCGAGAACCGTGTACCAATATATTAAGGAACATAAGATATATAATACGTAAACTTACTATCGAAAGAGATAGAGTTAATTTTGTGATACCCCATAGAAAGGTATATGTTAGTGAAGGATACAATAACAATAGAAAGATTACAACATATTGTGAAAGGTCGGCTTTCATCAAAACGATTTGCCCACACACTAGGTGTGGTGGATATGGCAAAACGATTAGCGAGCCACTATGGGGCGTCGGTACAGCAAGCAGAAGTGGCGGCACTATTGCATGATGCTATGAAAGAAAGTCCCTTACAAGAGATGCAATCATTGGTGAAGGAGGCACAGATACCTGTGGATTCCGAGATGCTCAAGAATGGAGCGTTATTGCATGGACCAGCAGGAGCTGCCTATGCTAAGTTAATACTACATATCCATGATGAATCAATTTGTGAGGCCATTCGTGTTCATACATTAGGCAGTACCCATATGAGTGTATTGGATAAGATTATTTTTCTAGCAGATTATATTGAGCCAAATCGTGATTTTCCTGGTGTAGAAGAACTACGGGCGTTAGCATTTGAAGATTTGAACGCTGCTGTTATTCGCGCCTACGATGGAACAATACGTCATTTGCTAGATCAAGGGTTGAGCATACATGTGGATACGATTCGAGGTAGAAATAGTGTATTGTTAGAAAGGTCGGATGTATAAATGGATCAAAATATACGACGCAAACCACGTAAAAATGGACTGCGTTGGGGACGAATTATAGGGGCCTTTATCCTCCTCATAGTAATCATAGGATTGGTAGTGTGGGGTATACGCATTGCGGTAAGTTCCGTATCACAGCCTACTACTGGCCAAGAATCGCATCCGTTACCGGTTGTGACAAATACAACGCCTATCGATATGAGTTCAATTAAGACCTCTTATATGCTAGTTGTAGGTGTCGATAAGAGTCAACCACAACAAGCAGATGCGCTGTATGTAGTGGCTTTCAATTTAGATGCCAAAACTATGCAGATTATTGGTATCCCAAGTAATAGTAAAATTATTAATCGTCATAATGAGGCCCCGCAACGAATTAATGATATCTATGCACAAGGTGGAATTGAATTAACGAAGGCAGTCGTGGAAGATATGTTCCATATCGTCATCCCTTATTATGCGGTAGTGGATCAAGATAGTTTCCACTCTATGATGAACATTTTTGGTGCTCCTAGTTTATATGTAGAGCAATCGATGGTACATCGAGATGCAGCATCTGGTGAAGTAGATATCAATATTCATCAAGGGTACCAAGATTTGACTAGTGATACAGCCTATGGGTATATGCGGTTTATCAATGATCCAGGGGATACATTGGGAAGGACCATGCATCAAGAGCGATTGTTGAAATCTATGTTGGAACATGAACGTAATCACGTTAGCTTAGGGACTGCTTTTCGAGTATGGCGACAATGGAGCCATATTAGTACTAATGTGAGCACTTGGGATGGAGTTCGTTTTGTGACAAAAGTGATTGAATTCCCGAAAGATAAAGTGCGTTGGTATATTTTGCCAGGATCACCAGAAACGATTGACCATGTGGACTATTGGAATGTAGAGCCAGTGGAATTACAACAATTGGTGGGGATAACCGTAGGGGATATTCCGAGCGATGCAGAAGTGATTCCTGTGATTGACGATTCTCCAAAAGATGGATCCAAGGATTCTTCTAAAGATAATGGAAAGCAACCAAAGGACAGTGAAACAGAGGGCACCAAGGAGAAAACAGAGCCAGGGAGCCCCACAACAAGATAAGGAGTTAGAATGAAACAGAAACAAGATATTTTAGGAACCGTAAAGGTATTAGCACAAGCTGGGTATGATAAAAAAGGCGAAGATATTTCCATTATGGATATGGAAGGTCTTACGATGTTAGGGGATTATTTCTTAGTGATCACAGCGAACAATGTAAAACATGCACAAAGTGTGGCAGATGCTATCGAAGATGCAGGGGCAGAACAAGGTATGACAGTGTTACATCGTGAAGGTTATCGCGAAGGCGATTGGATTTTGTTAGACTTTGGTGATGTAATCGCCCATGTGTTCACAGGTGAATACCGTCATTTCTATGGACTAGAAGAATTGTGGAAGGATGCACCGAGAGAATCCTTTGAAGGAGTCTAATATGGCTAGTAGCTTATCAGAAAATACCATTGCCACCCTCAAAGTATTGCGTCAAAGTGATCAAGGGTCTTTCTTAGATGGTCAAACAGGCAATACGAATGATGACATTTTATTGCATAAGGACCAACAAACTAGTTCCGTTGCGATTGGCGATGAAGTGACAGTATTTCTCTACAAAGATCCAAAGGGTCGTTTAACGGCGAGTATGCGTTTACCAGCCATGAAAGAAGGCCAAATCGGTTATGTAGAGGTTATCAATACAACAAACTTTGGTTGTTTCGTAGAGGTGGGAACAGAGCGGGGGATTTTTATGCCTCATGCAGAAATGCGTGGACGCCCTCAAAATGGTGAAAAAGTTTGGGTTCGCCTCTATAGTGATAAATCAGGTCGCTTAGCGGTGTCCATGGATGTGGATGATGCCATGCGCCGTGCTTCAAAACCTGCTACAGAGGCTAAGATTGGTGGCATGGTGAAAGGTGCCATTTACAACATGACTAGCGAAGGGGCATTTTTGATTACTCCTGAACGATGGATTGCTTTCATGCATCGTAGTGAAATGACAAGACAACTAAAGGTGGGGGAACTCATTGAAGGTCGGATCACGTTTAAACGGGATGATGGACGTATCAATATTTCTATGCGCCCAGTGAAAGAAGAGGCACTCGCTTCGGATGGAGCCCAAATTATGACCTACTTAGGCAGTCGTCATGGACGTATGCCCTATGGGGATGGCACATCAGCACCTATCATAAAAGATAAATTCAATATTAGTAAAGCAGCTTTCAAACGGGCTTTAGGTCATTTAATGAAAGCCGGTTTTATCATCCAAGAAGATGGTTGGACTCTCTTAACTGCGGCAGGACAACGTGCTTTGCTAGACGCAGATGAACAATCTGCAACGGTAGAGGAAACAAAATAGGGGGATATGTCATGAAAATTGTGGTAGTAGGTGCGGGTAAAGTAGGCTACTCCTTGGCACAGCGATTAGCGCAAGACCAGCATGATGTGTATGTCATTGAAAAAAACGGAGATCGCATAAAAAATCTAGAAAATAATTTAGATGTAAATTTAGTGCAAGGGAATGGTAGTAGCATCGCCTTATTGCAAGAAATAGGAATCGAAGATATTGGTATGCTTATTGCTGTAACGGATTCGGATGAAGTTAATATGCTGGCTTGTATGCTTGGTAAAGCGGCAGGTATTCCTAAGACGATTGCTCGAGTTCGGGAAACAGAGTACGAAAATGATACCAATGCACTCATTCGTGAGAGATTAGGAATAGACCTTTTTATAAATCCAGAAATGGTAACGGCTCAAGAAATTTATAAAATTCTAAAAACGCCAGCTGCATTAGATGTTGAAGAATTTGCTAGCGGAGCCGTGCGGTTAGTAGAATTTAAAATTCGTAATAATCATGATATTATGGGAATTCCTTTACGCTCTTTAACGTTGCCACCGAATGTTCTCGTAGTAGGGATTCTCCGTGGTGGGGAAATGATTATTCCTCATGGTGACAGTACTCTAGAGTATATGGATAATGTATTTTTTCTAGGTGCTACTGACAGTATCGATGAGGTAGAATCTTGGTTGCATGAAACAACAAGACCAACGCAAAGGGTGGTTATTATTGGAGCTGGTCTTATTGGTCGTAATCTAACAGTATTACTAGAGAATGATGGGTATGATGTAAAGATTATCGAGAAAGATTTAGATCGTTGTGAACAATTGGCCGCTATGGTAGATCGGTCTATTGTCATTCATGGAGATGGCACAGATATCGACCTATTAGAAGCAGAGGAAATTAGCGATAATGATGTTATCATTTGCTTAACAGATGATGATAAATTGAACTTATTAGTGGCATTATTAGCGAAACATATGGGGGTGCCTAAAGCATTTGTTCGTGTAGGGCGATTAGAATATATTACTTTGATGGAGCAGGTGGGTATTGACGTAGCATTTTCACCGAGATTATTAACATCGGGGCAAATTTTACGGTTAATTCGAGAAGATGAAAATCTTATTAATATTTTTACCTTCGAAGGGTCTAAAGCTGAAGCTGTGGAAATAGAAGTTACAGAAAAAACATCACTGATAAATAAACATTTAAAAGACCTAAAGTTGCCAGGAAAATCATTAGTGGGAGCTATTGTTAGAGAGCATCAAACCATTGTTCCTAAAGGGGATACAGTGCTCCTGGAAGGAGATCATATAGTTATCTTTACATTGCCAGAAAATATTAATACTTTATTAGCATATATTAATAAATGATATAAAATTTTGAAAGGAGAAGGAATCATGCGCATTCAAAACATTATGCGAGTCGTTGGACAAGTGATGCTCATTTTAGCTTCCTTCATTATGGTTCCCTTTTTCTTTGGTATATTAGATGAAGGGGTTTTTTACTACTCGTTTCTTATCACATCATGTATAGCAGGAGGAGTAGGGTTTCTATTATATCATTATGGAACAAATACGAATGTGTATAGTGTACGAGATGGATTTCTAGTAGTGAGTGCAACTTGGATTCTGGCCTATAT
>CAUVRW010000094.1:0-4982 GCA_963554425.1 uncultured Veillonella sp. | reverse complement strand
GCGTTATTGAAAGCAGGTAAAGAACATAATATTAAGATATACTGCTTAGGCGGAGCCGAGGGAGTTGTTAAACAAGCCTTAGAAAATATGACAGCAGAACTTGGAGAATTGCCAGTGGTGGGGTATCATTCTGGATATTTTACAGAGAAAGAAGAAGTAGAAATTCTTGATGAGATTCAACGTAGTGGCGCTCAATTAGTATTTGTTGCCTTTGGGGTGCCGAAACAAGAGTTCTGGATTCAAGAAAAATTAGCCCAATTAGATGGTGTAGTTGCCATGGGAGTGGGTGGTTCTTTCGATGTATTAGCGGGCATGTTGAAACGAGCTCCTGTATGGATGCAAGAAAACCGCTTAGAGTGGTTATATCGATTGGCATTGCAACCGAAACGTATCATTCGTATGTTAGCATTGCCTAAATTTATGTGGACTGTATGGCGCCATAAACATTGATACAGAGAAGTTGTATCTTGTTGGAGCCATCACTAGTTAAGAGAGGTTTAGTATGGGTTTGATTGTTAAAGAAGGATATCCTTTAATCGGTGCTTGTCTAGTTGTGACAGTACTGGTAGGCTACTTTCTATCATGGTGGTTAGGAATTATACCATTTGTACTGGCATTATTCTTTACTTATTTTTTCAGAAATCCTAATCGCCATATTCCCTGTGATCCAAAGGTGCTAGTATCACCTGCGGATGGGAAAGTGATGGAAGTCGTAGAGGTCTTTGAGGACACATATTTACATCAACAATGTAAAAAAGTAACGATTTTTTTATCTGTTTTTGATGTCCATGTGAATCGGGCACCAATGGCAGGTGAAATTACATTCCGTCAATATACAGAAGGACGTTTTTTACCGGCCTATAAAGATTCTGTAGGCTATGAAAATGAACGTCACACGATTAGCATTAAAAATGATAGAATGGAAATTGTGGTCACACAGATAGCTGGTTTATTGGCTAGACGTATCGTGTCCTGGACAGATGTAGGAGATACCTTAGATCAAGGTACATTGTATGGTATGATTAAATTCGGCTCTTGCACAGAACTATTTGTTCCGTTAGACGTAGAGATTTGCGTTACAAAAGGACAACATGTAGTTGGTGGAGAAACGATTATTGGGAGGGTGAAAGATGAATAAGTCTATATTTCCCAATCTTTGCACAGCAGCAAATTTAGCATTTGGTGTCATCGGTATTAGTTTATCGGCGACAGGTAACTTTACTGGGGCAGCCATATGTGTGCTTTTGTCCTTATTAGCCGATGGTTTAGATGGACGGATTGCTCGTGCTTTGGGTGTATCTGGAGATTTTGGCCGTGAATTAGATTCGTTAGCCGATGTAGTTGGCTTTGGTGTATCCCCAGCTTTTATGCTGTATATGATGAGCTTAGATCACTATGGTTGGTTAGGCTATGTGCCATTGTTGGTATTCTCTGTATTGGGGGCTTTCAGATTGGCACGATTTAACATTATGACAGAAGAAGTACATGGTTACTTTCAAGGGTTACCGATTCCAGCAGCTGGTTGTATGGCAGCTACCTATGTGTTAAGTGGTGTCCGCATTCCTGATGTGGCATTAATGTTAGCTATGATATTGGTAGGCTATTTAATGGTCAGCAATGTGCATCATCCAGATTTCAAAGGGAAAGGTAGTGATCCAGTGCAACCAATCGCTGTTGGTATTACGGTAGGTTGTGGTGTATTTTGCCTGTTGATGGACTATCGTTCTTGGCCAGTATTGATTTTTGTGTTATATGCTGTATATGGTATTAGTAATACTATCATCAACAACATTCGTAAATAGGAAGGATCTAGGATGAATTACGTTTGGTTTGACCTAATTATGATACCCATACAAGTAATCATCGTATTTTATACCTTGTATTACTTTGTGTTGATGGTCTGTGGCATGTGGCATAAAAATGATAAAACGGAATGCCCACCCAAACATTCCTTTGCCATCATTGTATGTGCTCATAATGAAAGTGCCGTGATAGGTCAATTGGTGAATAATCTACAAGTCTTAGATTATCCTCGTCACTTATATGATATCTTTGTGGTAGCAGATAATTGTAAAGATGATACGGCTAAGATTGCTCGCGAAGCTGGTGCTGAAGTGTATGAACGCTTTAATACTGAGGAAGTGGGTAAAGGCTATGCCATGGGCTGGATGTTTGATAAAGTATTCGACATGGAACGCAAGTATGATGCCTTCGTCATTTTTGATGCGGATAATTTAGTGCATCCTCATTTCCTCTATGAAATGAATCGTCATTTGGAAAAAGGGGAACCTGTAATCCAAGGATACTTGAATGCGAAGAACCCAACAGATACATGGGTGGCTGGTACCTTTGCCATTGCCTTTTGGATGGTGAATCATATGTGGCATTTGGCGAAATATAACCTGGGACTTTCCACAGCCTTGGGCGGCACAGGTATGTGTATTCGTACAGATATCATCCGCGATTATGGTTGGTCTTGTAATAGCTTGACAGAAGATATGGAATTTTCCTTGAAACTGTTAATCCATGGTGTAAAAACTACGTGGGCTCATAATGCTATTGTGTATGATGAAAAGCCATTGACCTTTATGCAGTCTTGGAATCAGCGAAAACGCTGGGCACAAGGTCATTTTGATACAGGAGAACGGTATATTCCGAAACTCTTTGTGCAAGGTATTAAGAAAGGGAAATGGACAATTCTAGACGGGATTGTGCAGATTACACAGCCCTATTTCTTGTTATTGTCAGCCTTTTATATTATTATGACCTATATCAATGGTATCGTGCCGTTGTATACGAATATCATTTACCAAATCTTGCCAGTACAAGTATGGCAGATTATCGGTATTGGACAATATTTATTTCCACTTATTGTGCTAGCACAAATTAAAGTGCCGCCGAAAGTTTGGATCTACTATTTATTGTATCCACTGTTCATTTATTCTTGGGTACCCGTTACCTTCTTAGGATATTTGAATCGCCATGATAAAGTATGGTCCCATACACAACATACTCGTGGGGTAGCATTAGGGGAAGTGAAATTAACCCGTATGGGCGACACGAGTCGGAAAACAAAAGAATAATTATGATAGGAGCAACAGAATGTGAAAGTTCTGTTGCTTTTTTACGATAAAAAGTGTTTGCTATTTGTAATATTCACACTACGCAGTGCCCATTCTCTATGCTATAATGTATATTACGTATCAAATGATGTAATATATAGTATTCATAATAGAAGGGAAGACACAGTATGCCACCAGAGTTAGAAGAACCGCATCAAGGGCTCGGTTCAAGACAGAAAAAACGTATTATAGGAGTCAAACCAGGTCAGTTTGTGAAAGGCCTTGACGGGCTAAAAGGATTAGCCATTCTAGGCGTCACGGTCTTTCATTTATTTCCCCATGCAGCTAGTGGCGGGTTCATGGGGGTTTCCCTTTTCTTTTTATTATCGGGATATTTATTAGCTTTCACCACAAATCAACAATGGAAGCTGGGGAATTATAGCGTTTTAAAATTTTTTCAACGTAGGGCAGAGCGGATTCTCATTCCTTTAGTGTTAATGGTGGCAGTAGTGCTAGGACTATGGCATTTGTTGTTACCTGACAAGTTAGCGGGCATACGCCCAGAAGTAATTTCCATTTTGCTAGGCTATAATAACTGGTGGCAAATCGCACAAAATGCAGATTATTTCACTCGTTTAGTGAATACATCGCCATTCACCCATATGTGGTTTATGGGCGTAGAAATTCAGTACATTGTCATCTGGCCCCTCTTATATTGGACTTATGTAGTGCTGAAAAAACAGTGGAGTTATACTATTGGCCTTGTATGGATGCTAGCATTGGCGTTAGGCTCCTCAGTCATTATGCCATTACTGTATACAGAGGGCATGGACGTATCTCGTTTCTATTACGGTACAGACACACGATTATTTGCCTTGCTATTGGGCGCCTTTTTGGGACTGCACCGTAGTGAACAAAAACTATATCCTTTGGGCACTATGAAAGGAAATATCCTCAGCAGTGTATTCCTACTGGCAGGCATTATTGCAACCGTTCTGGGATACATCTATGTAGATGGGCAAAGCCCTTCTCTTTACACTTATGGTATGGTGGCATTTACCTGCTTATTTGGGTTCATGGTGTGGTTAGTAGAACGTCCCAATACGCCACTTGGAAAGATAGTAGATATGCCACTTCTTGCCTGGTTTGGTAAACATAGTTATGGATTGTTTTTATGGCAATATCCCATGATTTACCTCTTTGAACATATGGGCTTCATGGAGTACTTTGCATCGCCTATTGCCTACTACTTAGTCTTAGTAGCGGTTATCATCGGCTTTACACTATGGTCCGAAGTGGTTACGAATTGGTGTGTTCGTCAAGATAGTTTCCGTGCCATTGTGGACGTAATCCGTTCTTACTATGTGAAAGTGGTATCTGTTGTTGGGGCTGTTTGTATTGTCCTAGGCGTGTATGCTTTCAGTACAGCACCTGCAGATAAGCAACAAGATGTGACAGAGTTACAAGTGCGATTGGCGAAGAATGCAGAATCTCAAGCTGCAGAAAATGCGAAGGCCATCGACCTTTCTACTGTCAGTGATCCACAGGATATGGTACACATGGCTGCTATTGGTGATTCCGTCATGCTTGGTTCTGCTCACGCATTACGACAAGATTTTGCAGGCATTCAAATTGATGCCAAAGTATCTCGCTATGTAGGGGCAGGCTTAGGGATTGCAAAACAAATGGATGCGAACCAGCAACTAGGCAATGCGGTCCTCATTGGTCTTGGTACCAATGGACCTATTACAGGTTATTATGAAGATGAAACAAAAGCATTAGTGCAGTATTTAGGATCAAATCGCCAGATTTTCTGGATCAACAATTATGCGCCAGGCATCCAGTGGATTGAAGCCAATAATGAGTACTTAACTAAGCTTGCCAAAGAACATCCGAATGTGCATATCATCGACTGGGCTA
>CAUVRW010000093.1:0-4984 GCA_963554425.1 uncultured Veillonella sp. | reverse complement strand
CTATCGGCCTGATGCTGTTTGCTTTATTCTTTGGGGCAGGTAACTTAATCTTCCCCGCTACCTTAGGTCAACATGCTGGTACTAATGTGTGGTGGGCCATCTTAGGATTTATCGTCACTGGCGTAGGATTGCCATTATTAGGGGTAATGGCTATGGGCTACTCTGGTAGCCGCAATGTACAAAGTTTGGCTAGCCGCGTACATCCAGTATTTGGGGTCTTATTTACATTGGCATTATATATATCTATCGGCCCTGCCTTTGCGATTCCTCGTACGGGGACTGTATCCTATGAAATTGCAGTAAAACCATTCTTAGGCGGTGCTGCCTCGGATACAGCACAAACCCTGTTCCTCATTGCTTTCTTCCTATTGACCTTGTGGCTATCTATAAATCCGCAAAAGCTGGTCAATCGCATTGGTAAAGTGTTAACACCAGCCTTGTTAGTGACAATTGTGGTGTTGATTGTTAAATCCTTGATTACCCCATTAGGTAGCTATGGTACACCGACAGAGGCCTATGCTACTAGCAGTACGGCATTTCTACAAGGCTTTTTAGATGGATATAATACGTTAGATGCGTTGGCATCCTTCGTATTTGGTATTTTGGTCATCGAATTTGTGACGCTTTCAGGAGCACAAACACGTGATGAAATTACACGTGCTACACTGAAAGCTGGCTTAATCGCCGTAGGTTGCTTAGGTGTGGTCTATGTATTCATTGCTAGCTTGGGTGCTACTAGCGTAGAACAGCTAGGCATCTTAGATACGGGAGCACCTGTATTAGCAGAATCAGCTCGCTTATTATTCGGCGACTTAGGGGCTATGATTTTGGCAGTCATTGTATTGTTGGCGTGCCTGACTACAAGCATTGGGCTAGTTACCTCTTGCGGGCAGTACTTTAGTACACAATTTGGTGGTTTATCCTATAAAGCCTATGCAGTACTGTTCGTATTGATTTCTTTCGGGGTAGGCATGTTTGGATTGAAAACCATCATCACCGCAGCCATTCCTGTATTGATGTTCCTGTACCCATTATCCATCGCATTGATTGTGTTGGCATTCTTGCATCCGCTATTTAATGGTCGTCAATGCGTGTATGCTTGGACAGTAGGGGCAACATTTATTACAGCCCTTGTATCTGGCTTAGAAACAGCGAAGGTAGACTTAGGGAGCCTAGGGCAATTCTTTGCCACACAAGTACCAATGCATGGCATCGGTATGGACTGGGTTGTATTCGGCGGCGTAGGATTTGTGATTGGATTGATTCATCGGGCGTTGGTGAAAGCGTAACAATTACATTATATTTGATATAGTTACATACATAGTAATACATATCTATTAGAAGGTCTTCTTTTGGCTTAGGTTTATAGAATCTAAGTTTATAAAGAAGAC
This sequence comes from uncultured Veillonella sp., assembly GCA_963554425.1. Classification (GTDB taxonomy): domain Bacteria; phylum Bacillota; class Negativicutes; order Veillonellales; family Veillonellaceae; genus F0422. The sequence continues at coordinate 3,593 of CAUVRW010000093.1, read as the reverse complement.
CTTTTTGCATGTGCTTTTTATGCATACAAAAGATTAAAAATGTTGACGGGGGGGGACATTTGCTATTATGAAGATATCATGAAGAAATGATATATTTTTGCAATGAATGTCAGAAAGGGAGATAATAAAATGAGAAAAAAACGACTTCGTTATATCATTTTATCTGCTATAGCTGGGAGCGTATTATTAACACCTGCCATGGCACATAATTATGACTCTTACATCACGAATCCAAGAGAGCCAGTTACGTATATTGTAGATGGTAAAGCGAATACTATGCAAATTGCTAAATTAAGTAAAAATGACCCTTATGAAGGTTATGATGGTAAGCATGCATTTAAATCTACTAACATTGAGGATCGCTTTGAATCTCGTGGGGCAGTGACAAGCTATACACGACCAAACTCTGAAGATGCTGATGAAGCCATGAGTGTCAATCCAATGTCGATACAATCGATAAACCATCCTCATGATAAAGTAACTTGGGGACCAGATGAGGGTGATTCTAATAAGGATGCTGTGTTTAATTATGTAGCACTACAAAATGGAACGACTGAGAACGTATACGTCGTTAATCATCCTATGGGTGGAAGTGGAAATGCTAGACTGAATGTTTTAGAAATGTTCAGTGGCGATAATTTGAGTGAAATTGCAGCTGTAAATGGTGCTAGAAATGCAATACAAAACCGTGTCATTCTACGAAATGTAGGGCGGTTACGAGATGTCATAGGTGCTGAACTATCTAAAAATGAAGGTGGTAGTGCTATTGATAATGATGTATTTGTAGCTGGTGGACGCGATATTGATGTTATTTATGGAGCTAAAGCAGAAAATGGATTTGCTCCAACAGGCTCTTTAAAAAATAATTTAGTTACCTTAGGGGCAGGTAAAGTAGTCGCAGCCTTTGGTGCATACGCAACTAATAATAATGAAGAAGATTCTTTTTTTCAAGGGAAAGTAGCCCCTTTTAACAATAGAGAAGTTATCGGAAATATTGTTCAATTAGGGGCTAATCCAGATGATAAGTTTCAAACAGAAGGTCGATCTCCGGCGACCATAGGACAAATGGTAGGGGGATTTTCTTGGACAAATAAAGCTAATAAAAATACTGTGATTATCGGTGAAGGAACTATCGATGGTCTTGGTATGTTCAAAGTAAAAAATGAACAGTCTAAACACAGTGTTAAGGGTGTAGATACGAATGGCATTTATACAGATGAGGTATCCTATGATGTGGGAGATAAATCTGGATATAAATATTTCCGTCAACCAGGTAACTACTACATCATTGGTGGTATGAGTGATGTAGAAGCCACAGGTAATACGGTAGATATTAATAAAGCAGAACCATTTGCTAACAAACAAGTTGGTATTTGGGGCGGCCATTATATCCTAGATGGTTCTACTGGAGATATTAAATCTGGTAATACTTTAAATGTAAATAAAGTAAAAGGAATTACGTTATCTCATTTAGCAAACTTTGAAAACTATAATTTTGATTTACCTGAAAATGCTGTGAATGGAGATAGTATCCTTACAGTAACTGATCCACATGGCACAGATGTATCTAACACAAAAATTAATGTAGGCGTATCTGGTGCAGCTCCAGCATTACATAATGGAGATAGCATTAACCTTATCTATAATAGCAATGGTGTGAATACAACGGGTGTTCAATATGGCAAGTTGCAACAAGGTGTATCCTTAAGCTATGATATTACTGCTAAAGCTGGGACTGACAAAAAATCTGTTGTTGCTGTAGTAGGTAAAAATACAAGTGGTCGTCCAGCGACAACTAGCACAGATGAGGTGACAACTAATAGTTTGTCATCCTATACTAGTTACTTAGTAAATACTGCTACTAGTACCTCTCAATCAATTATATTAAATGCGGCTACTGCGTATAGAGATGCTAATGGAAAGATGGTATTTACAACTGACGATATCGGAAGTCGCATCCAATCTCGTGGGGAAGAAACGAAGTATGAACGTTCTGAAAATGGAGCTGGCAGTATTAGTGTGAACCCAATGCATGAATTTGACACTAATGCTACAAGAACTAAAAAAAGATTTGAAAGTTGGGGACCTGAATTTGTAAATGCACGTGGCGGTAACAGTGCTAAGAATAACTATTTAGCTTTACAAGGTGGTGGTAGTAATTATCTTAAGTCTGGAGAGGTATTCTATGGTACTAGTGCAGAAGTGTTTACTGCTAATGTTGATGGATCTGGGCATGCAATTGGGAATGTGCTGGAAATGTTTGACTCATCCTACAATGAAGCTTCTGGCGCTGCCTTAGTAACTGGTAGTGGTAATGCGATAAAAAATCAAGTTGTTATACGCACGGAAGGTATGCTAACAGGAGATGTTGTCGGTGCAGCCTTAATAAAATCAGAAAATGACGACTCTAGTAACGAACCAACAGGTAATGCTATTGATAACGAAGTTTTGAGTGTTGGCGATCCTAAAGCGGATGCACTATATGGTGCTATATCAGTTAATAAAAATGCTAAAGGTGTGCTTAAAAACAATAAAGTTATACTTTTAGGTGGCTCTGTAATTATGGCTACTGGAGCTAAAGCAACAGTTCTTGATGAAGATAAGACTATATCCCAGGGAAAACGTTCTGAATTACGGTCAAAAGAAGTTGAAGGTAACCTAGTTCAATTAGGTGATAAATTAAATCCAAAACCACAATCAGAGGGAAAAGAAGATCCTACTGTAGGACAAATCATTGGTGGACTCTCTGCTACTAATAAAGCGAATAAAAATAAAGTAATTATTAATGATGGTGCGATTAAAGGCATTGGGATATTCAAGGTTAAAAATGAACAGTCTAACCATAATATTAATGGTGTAGATGCGAATGGTATTTATACAGATGAAATTACTGATGGTAATGATAATACGGTATATAAATATTATCATCAATCAGGCAACTACTATATCATCGGTGGTATGAGTGACGTGGAAGCCACAGGTAATACTGTGGATATTAATAAAGCAGAACCATTTGCTAACAAACAAGTTGGTATTTGGGGTGGTCATTATATCCTAGACGGTTCTACTGGTGATATTAAATCTGGTAATACCTTGAATGTAAATAAAGTAAAAGGAATTACGTTATCTCATTTAGCAAACTTTGAAAACTATAATTTTGATTTACCTGAAAATGCTGTGAATGGAGATAGTATCCTTACAGTAACTGATCCACATGGCACAGATGTATCTAACACAAAAATTAATGTAGGCGTATCTGGTGCAGCTCCAGCATTACATAATGGAGATAGCATTAACCTTATCTATAATAGCAATGGTGTGAATACAACGGGTGTTCAATATGGCAAGTTGCAACAAGGTGTATCCTTAAGCTATGATATCACTGCTAAAGCAGGGGATGATAAAAAATCTGTTGTTGCAGTAGTAAAATCTGCTTCAGAGGAAATTCCGACTCCAGAAAAACCATCTACAGGTGATACAACAAAACCAGTAACGCCAGTAACACCAAGTACAGGCGATACAGCAAAACCAGTAACACCAGTAGTACCAAGTACAGGTGATACAACAAAACCAGTAACACCAGTAGCACCAAG
>CAUVRW010000092.1:0-4985 GCA_963554425.1 uncultured Veillonella sp. | reverse complement strand
CATCTTTTATATAAATAATCTAACTCCTACTTTTTAAACTATATTGTTTTTGCAACCATTATATTACATAAAATCATAAATAGTATATAATGTATACATCATGCATCATCAAGTACATCCTTTCATACGTGTATATTTCTACATTCTATAGAATAATACTTACAATTGTTTGCAATTTATAATAACTTTACTTTAACTATCATTGATGAAAATACCTCATACTTAGCACCATGGTGCCAAAAATCACTATGACGAAGCCCCCTATTTCATGCTATGATAAGGACATAAGTTTTATCTAAATATGCATCTTGTTCCAAAGGGGGTTGTACTATGAAAGGTCTTATCGACTTGAGTCTAGTCAATGGAATCTGGACATTAAAACTGTCTATGATTCAAACGGTAGCCTTAGCTATTGTTACATTATATTTAGGGGAATTCATCAAAAAACATTCTCCATTCTTGCAACGTGTGAGCATGCCCGCACCAGCCGTAGGTGGTTTACCATTTGCATTCTTATGTGCATTCTTATCCTATTATAAAGTCGTAAACATTACCTTCGATGGTGCTTTACAATCATTCTTAATGTTAGCTTTCTTTACCACTATCGGTCTCATGGCCAGCTTAAACGTTCTTAAAAAAGGTGGCGTCGCTATTATCTTCTTCTGGATTATATGTACCATCTGGATTGTCTTCCAAAATGGCGCTGGTATTATGATTGCCAAAGCTATGGGCATTGAACCAATCTTTGGTATTATGGCTGGTTCCGTTTCCATGATGGGTGGCCTTGGTACAGCTGGTGCCTTCGGTCCTCACTTTGAAGAATTAACTGGTGTTCCAGGTGTTGCCTCTGCCGCTATCGCAGCCGCTACATTCGGTATGGTAGCTGGTACATTATTAGGTGCTCCTGTAGGTGACCGTATCATCAAAATGCACAATGTCCCTACTCCAGTGGATCATCCTGAGTTATTAGAAGCTGACGGTATTGATATTAATGAATCTGATTCTGAAAGTAAACTATTCGATTTACAATCGTTAATGCATGTCATTGCCTTTGTAGGCATTTCCTTAGGTCTTGGTACACTTGTGAGTGCTCTACTATCTTCCGTATTCGGTCCATTACCTGCCTACATTGGTGCTATGATTGTCGGCGCTTGTATTCGTAACTATGCTGACTTCACTGGTCACATTTCCATTAATGGTGCTGCTTTAGATGCAGTTTCTAATGTATCTTTAAGTATCTTCGTTACAATGGCTATTAATAGCTTGAAATTAGCACAATTAGTCGACTTAGCATTGCCTTTAATGGCAATCTTAGCAGCACAAATGGTGTTGATTACTATCTTCGCATACTTAATCTACTGGTTGTTCAAACGCAACTACGATTCCGTTATGTTAGGTGCTGGTGCTATTGGTTTCGGTCTAGGTGCTACACCAAATGCTTTAGTAAACATGTTGTCCTTGGCTTCTAAATACGGTCCATCTCCAAAAGCATGGTTAGTCGTATCCTTAGTAGGTGCCTTCCTCATCGACTTTACTAACGCATTCTTAATCACATTTATGGCAAAATTGATTTAATCAATTCTCCCATATACTACCCTAAACGAAAAAGGATTCTATAACATCTGTTGTAGAGTCCTTTTTCTATGCAATAGATGTATTGTACTTTAACTCTAATCATATTATGACCACTACTACATAGTAAAAGGGGATAGCTAACGCTATCCCCTAATTTCTATCATACGGCTTTACTAGTTATATAAGATCTATATATTTATTTAGTTTCTTGGTCCAATTCATACCAAGCATTACCAATGAGAGCAAATTCGTCTAAGGTAAATGTTTCACCTCGACGAGAGCCATCAATGTTTGCTTTCGCTAAAATATCTTCGATTTGCTCTTTGCTTAGTCCTGTAGTCTTCATTGTGTTGCTGAACGTTTTACGACGTTGCGCAAAACCTGCTTTCACAGCACGGAAAAAATACGCTTCACTATGAACTTTCACAGGCGGTTCGCTACGCAAAGGGCAACAAATTACAGCGCTAGTCACCTCAGGAGCTGGTAAAAATGCCTTCGGTGGCACATCCATGACAATATATGGGTCTGTGTAATATTGTACCGCCACAGATAAAGCGCCGTACATTTTTGTACCAGGCTTAGCTATCATGCGCTCTGCCACTTCTTTTTGGACCATTACCACTAACCGTTCAATAGGCAATTTAGATTCTAGTAAGGACATAATAATCGGTGTTGTAATGTAATATGGTAAATTCGCTACCACTTTAAATGGTTTATAATCCATTAATTCTGGTATATTTACCTTCAATACGTCCCCATGAATAATCCGCACATTATCGTAGGCCTCTAGAGTTGTATCTAAAACTTCTAACAAGCGTCTATCTAGCTCTACAGAGGTTACATTAGCCCCACTTTGTGCCAAACCTTGTGTTAAGGTACCAATACCAGGACCTACCTCTAACACAGCATCCCCTGCCTCTAATTCCGCAGCCTGCACAATCTTATCCACCACAGTGCGCTTAATTAAAAAGTTTTGCCCTAATTTTTTACTCATTTGAATGCCAAACCGTTTACATATATAATGTACAACCTCTGGACTTGCAATGACTGATTCTATCATGAACACTCCTATTATTTCTCTTCATCTTCTGAAAGTGCCTTAAAAAATGCATCCCGACTTATGCCATAATGGTTTAAACGGTACAAGAACTGCTTCCCATTACCATAGCCTATACCAAGCTTAGCACCAATACGGGCTCTCATAGCTGCACTACTAAAGCCTCCACTCAAATCATGTTGCACTAAATCTTGCATGGTAAATAGTTCGGATGATTCCATGGATTCTACATGTAGCACCTCTAAAGCCTTGCGTATAGACTCAGGACTAGCCTGCTCAATTCCAATATCATCGTTCGCATAGGCTTCCTCTCGTGGCACAAAGGCATGCTGCGCCAAAGGAAATCGCTTTGTTAAAAAACGACGAATCCGCTCTCCCGCATAATCTGGATCCGTCAGAATAATGATACCCCTCTTTTCATAAGCATCCTTAATCCGACTGAGCACAGGCTTACGCAAATTAAATCCTTCCGTAGCAATACACTCCACCTCTAAAGCTTGTTGCACCCGTTGAATATCTGATTTTCCCTCAACCACCAAGACCTGTTTTAACATAAGCTCCTCCACAATATCGTATTCTATTATTATACCATACATCGAAACCTATAGCATGCTCTAACAAATATAACACATACTAACAGCGAACCACACGTAGCAAAAATTGCCAAATAACATCCATCCCTCCTCGAGACGAACGCAATTAGGCGTAGTAGTCTATGGCGTTTTACTTTTTAAATTCTAATCATGCAGAAGAGCACGGCATACTATACTACAAATAAAAATTTGCAACGTAGCTATTAACTATTTCCTTGAGGAACGCAGTTATGAGTAGAACGTCTTGTGGCACTTTATCCTCATACATGCACATGCAAAAGACCGCAATATACCTCCGAAGAAACATTATAAAATACCGTTTCTGAGGGGGTGTATTGCGGTCTGACCTTTATTCATTTATCTACAAACTGCCACAAGACAGAATATCATTGCAAGTGACAATTCATTATGAAATACCGTTTGCGAAGGAATGTGCCGTGTTCTTTTATTGCACTATACAGAAACATCTGAACGTGACATTATCGGTAAAGTATATTGCGGTCTGACGGAACTTTTACAATAAAACGCCATAGATACATAGACTAAGAAGAGAGGATATATACGTCTACTGTTCTCCGTCCAAATTGCATAGCAGATCCATAATCTTCCAACACTACATCGATACGATTCCCCACGATGTCTCCACCTGTATCGGCGGCAATTGCCTCACCGTATCCAGGTATATACACACGTGTTCCTAAAGGAATCACATTGGGATCTACAGCCACTACGCCATGACGTGCTGGTATACCTGTTGCTGTAATACCATCTCCACCACCATCTGTTGGTAAATAGGCAGTCGCTTCCATAGTAATCACTTCTTTCACACGATCATAAGAACGTGAGACTTCTACTTCTCGAGTACCAACTTGAACCACTTTGGGTTGCATTGGAGTAATTGTTTTACGTTGTAATTCTTTTTTGTCTACCACATCGCCTTGCTTATAGTGAACTTCTTCTTCCACTTCATCAAGTCCTATTGTACCTTCTTGTAAAACTTTTTCTTCACCTTTTGGTAACGTATCCACTCTTTCATATTGTACCGCTACCGGTACTTCCACTTGATGTGTTTCTATCTTCTTAGTTTGGAATCCATGATTCCACATAAAGCCTGAGACTGTAACAAAGACTATTAGTAACAGTGTGAGCATAAGCACTGCTTTTTGCTTTTGCTGTAGTAATCGGTTTGTCATCTAGTACCTCCATGGGTGGTATTCTACCATAGATGGATAGATAAGGTCAAACATATGGTCCTAAATCGCATAACAGAGCCATTCTTTAAGCACTTATAGTTTTGCACTTTTTATTCAACAACATTTTAAGTCCACTATACAAGGACATTCTAATTTGATTAATACTTTTATATATTATGTTCAAGAATTCTCATTATGATATTTTTTTAATTATCCATAGTTTGCATGTATAACATACTCTAAACTTATGCACAGCCTAAACCATGTGTATAACTATATCCACAGGGTTCATATAGTGTACAATCCAGCTCTAAATAAGTCTACTACATTTTCAAAATAATACTTTCTTATTGATAATGCAAAATTGATATGATACGCATTTTAGTAATACCCCATTCTTAAAACTCATAACTTGTCCACATCATTTTCAAAAAAATCAGCTACAAATTACACGAATTGTGTGTTTTGTAGCTAATTTTATGTATTATATATTGTTTCTGTAACAATATAGATAGATTTAGGCTTACATGTTCAATCATATAGATGCGTTTTTACATTGTAATATGT
>CAUVRW010000091.1:0-4998 GCA_963554425.1 uncultured Veillonella sp. | reverse complement strand
TACGGGCTGCTTCACGAGCACGACTCGCATTGGTTGCTTTTTCGATGATTTTCTTAGCTTCTGCTGGATGTTCTTCTAAGAATACACGCAATCCATCAGACACGATAGTATCTGTAATCCCTTTGACTTCGCTGTTGCCTAATTTACCTTTTGTTTGACCTTCAAATTGTGGTTCCAATACTTTTACGCTTACTACAGCTGTTAAGCCTTCTCGCACGTCTTCTCCAGTCAAGTTGCTTTCATTTTCTTTTAAAATGCCAGCCTTGCGACCATAGTCGTTCAAGGTACGTGTTAAAGCAGTACGGAAACCGCTGAGGTGCGTACCACCATCGATGGTGTTGATGTTGTTAACGAAGGATAAAATCGTTTCACTATAGCTATCGTTATATTGTAACGCCACATCTACCACCACATCATCACGGGTATTATCAATAGAGATAACGCTCGGTGTGATGGCTTCCTTCGCTTCATTTAAATATTCAATAAATTGTACTAAGCCACCTTCGTAATGAAAACTTTCACTACGACCTTCCCCACGTTTGTCCGACAAGGTAATACGCAATCCTTTATTCAAGAACGCTAATTCTTGTAAACGAGTTTTTAATACATCAAACTCGAAAATGGTAGTTTCAAAAATTTGTGCATCTGGTTTGAATCGTACGGTAGTACCTGTACGATCCGTCGTACCGATTTCTTTCAAATCAGATGTTTTATTACCACGTTCAAAAGAAATTTCTTGAATTTTTCCATGTTGGTATACATCAACGATAGTCCATTCACTTAAGGCATTCACTACGGAAATACCTACCCCATGAAGACCACCGGACACTTTGTATCCACCACCGCCAAATTTACCACCTGCGTGAAGTTTAGATAATACGAGTTCTACCGCAGGCATACCTGTTTCATGCATCCCGGTTGGAATCCCACGACCATCATCGATAACTTCAATACTATTATCTTCACAAATGGTCACTTCAATATGCGTGGCATACCCAGCTAAGGCCTCATCCACACTATTATCTACAACTTCATACACCAAGTGATGTAATCCACGGGCAGATGTGCTACCAATATACATACCAGGTCGCATACGAACGGCTTCTAAGCCTTCGAGGACCTGTATATTACCGGCATCATAATTCGTTTGTTCTGCCATCTGACATCCTCCTACTATTTATATAATGACATCCCATACTGGTCACCATATTCTATATAATACATTCTATTATACAATACTTTACTATGTCTGTGAAAGTCTCAGCCTTTATTTCACTTGCATTTTGTCTGCTTCGTTCCAACGATACTTATTAGTAATATTCACAACTTGTTCATAAGACAATTCATCTTGTGGTTTTGATGTAATTAACATCGTCGCCCAGTACATATCGTTCGCATCCGTAGAACCTTGAAACAAGCGAGTTAAGTAATAGTAAATACTTTCTTCTTTCGCCACTTCATACCATTCATAAGTACACCAAGGAGCAATTGCTTTCACTTGGTCATATTTATAATGAGGATAATCCTTCAATAAACCTTTCACCGTACGAATGATATGTCTATACTTTTTATATTCACACTGAGGACATACCTTTGCAGATCCTTCCGATTGCCAACGACCACAGGTAGGACATTGATGAAAGTGCTCTTTTTGCAATACAAATTCTTTTTTCGCTTGTTCCATACGTGTTTGCAATACTTTTTGTCGGAGTTCCTCATGACGGATCACACGAACAGACTCTTCTATACTTTTTACAATCTCAGGAGGTAACACAATTTGATGAAAGTCTATACTTTCCTCATAGACAGGAGTCATATCTAAGGCATCCCCTGATACAATTTGTTCTTGCAAAGCGCGTCGTGGCAGTTGTACTTTGATATCTGTAATAATGGATTCTCCATAATACTCACGCAATGCTTCCAATATTTGTGGTTTGCGCATAGTCATCTCTTGCATCCATACAGTATGACCAATTTCCACTACGATAACTGGAGGCTTTATGTGCACTAATTTTGCTTGTCCACTCACCATAGGTCCTACGACAGATTCCCAATCATGATAGAGTTTCATTAGTCGATACATTTCATAAATGCCTAGTTCTTGCAACATAGCATCACGAAGATTTGCCCCTCCTGCAAAGGATTCTAACTTACTCTCCATGTGGTATTTCCTCCGTCAAGTCTATATACTGCACCTTGTCTAAGTCCATTGTATCTGTTGTATCCGTAGTAGTAATGATTGTCTGTACACGTTTATGAATGAATTTGATTAAATTAGAACGACGTTCCTGATCCAATTCACTGAGTACATCGTCTAATAGTAAAATAGGGTATTCTCCTACTTCTGATTTAATATATTCTAATTCACTTAACTTAACTGACAATATGGCTGTCCGTTGTTGCCCTTGTGAGCCAAATCGTTTTAAATCCATAGTCCCCGAGTAAAAGATAATATCATCACGATGAGGTCCCACTGATGTTTGTAACCGTCGCCGATCCTCTGGTAACTGTTCTTGCAAGGCTTGTAATAAAGCCTCCTTAGTCACCAACAATTGTTTCTCACTATAAGGCTGGCTATATTGCAATCGTAAATCTTCTTTACCATTAGTGAGTTTCCGATTCATTAAATCCATTAATTGATTTAATTTTTTTAAACTTTCCAGTCGCTTTTGAATAATTTGAGACCCTAACGTAGCAATTTGTTCATCCCAATCTTGCACTGGTACCTTACTGGTATGACTATATTCTTTGAGTATCCGATTTCTCTGTTGTATAGCCCGTTGATACATCGTAAGTTGGTGATAATATTGAGGACTAGTCTGACTAATTTCCATATTCAAAAAACGACGCCGTAAGGAAGGCGTTCCTTTGATTAAATCTAAATCTTCCGGAGAAAAAATAACTGTATTCAAAGTGCCTACTAATTCTTTTTGGGATAGAGGATTATCATGCAAACGAATAGCTTTTTTTCCTTGACGCCCCCATTTAATCTGCAACGTATGAGGAGTATCAGCTTTCATAAAGTGAACAATAATACTAGCCTCATCTTCATTCCAAGAAATAACATCTTTCATATCCGATGTACGATGACTATGACCCATCGTGGCAATATAAGCAGATTCTAAGATATTTGTTTTACCTTTTCCATTAGGACCATGGATGACAATGATTTCTGGTGTGAAAGTAATAGTTCTATGACGATGATTGCGAACATGTATTAGTTCCAATTCTGTCACATACACAATTAAGCCTCCTTCACCACAGTGATTGTTACTTCATTAGCAATAGTTACCACATCATTAGGATAGATTTTTTTACGTTTTTCTATAACTAATACGCCATTTAAGGTGATTTGTTTTTCTTCTAATAATACTTTAACTTGACCACCTGTAGCTAAAACATTAGCATATTTCAACAGTTGGTCTAATTGAATATACTCTGTATGAATGGATACAGTTTCTTGATTCATAATTTCCTCTTTTCTCTTAATTATGTGTATGAACTGGTGTTACCACATAGATATAATGGTCATTATTATCTTGACGAATCACCATAGCTCCTTGTTCTTGTAAGTACATATGAATTCTTTCACCTGTGCTATGTTTCAATAATTCATCTATATATTTACCATTAAAATTAATAGTGAAAGGATTTCCTTCAAAGGTACATAGAACAATATCTTTTACCATACCAATATCAGCACTTTGAGAACTTAATGTAACTTGATTTTCTTCCCAATCATAACGAATGGCAGAATAACTCATATCTTTCGCCATAAAATATACACGATCTAAAGAACTAGCAAATTCACGACGATTTAAAATAGCACTAGCATCGAATTTAGCAGGAATAACACGTTTATAATCAGGATATGTACCTTCAATTAATCTTGAAATAATATATACAGTATCAAATACAATAGCTATTTGATTTCTATTCCAAATTAATTTAACCATAACAGGTTGATCTGATGGTAATACTCTGGAAACTTCTTCTACAGTACGTTTTGGAATGACAATACGCATTGGATTTTCAAGTGCTGTATCTAAGGTAACTTTTTTAACAGCCATACGATGTGTATCAGTACCAACCATAGTGAGTTCATTACCTTCAATTTCCACTAAGGTACCACAGAAAATAGGACGATCAGTATCTGTAGAAGTAGCATATACAGTTAAATCGATTAATTGTTTTAGCTGTTCTCCATCAATCATAATACTATTATCATCTTGGATTTGCTCTACTAAGGAGAAATCTTCTACTTGCATAGTCACTAATTTAAATTCAGAATGATCTGATTTAATTTGTAATTGATTAGAATTGTCTGGTTTATATAATTCTACTTGTTCACCTGGTAATTTTTTTAGAATTTCTTGAAAGTATTTAGAACCTACTACAATCGTACCTGGTTCAAGGATGGTAGCATCTACTTGGGATCGCATACCGATTTCAAAGTCATTAGCTTGTAATTCTACGTAATTATCTTTTGTAGAAATGTAGATAGATCCTGGCAAATTAGAACTTGTTTTATTGCTTGCTACACGTTGGAATAGTGACATAGCTTTCACTAATTCAGTTTTGTTAAATTGAAGTTTCATCATTAACTCCTTGTGACTAATATAACTATGTTAGAGTGTTTTTGTTTAAAGTAGTAGTTGTAGTAGTAGGGCGCGTGCACAAGTGGATAGGTGTATAAAGTCCTTGTATATCAATGTTTTACACATGTTTACAACATTGGGAATAGAAAATTGCATCTATCCACATAGTAACAGGTTTTAAATTACCTTGTGTGTAAGTCGATTTTTGTTAACAGCCTAGGCACAAAGTGTACACAGGTTACGCACATACTTATACACAATCTGGGGATTATTTAGCTGCTTCTAATTCTTCACGAATACATTCAATGGTATATCGTAAATCTTGATCCTTTTCCATTTCTCTGGAAATTTTTTCATACGCATGTAATGCCGTTGTATGGTCTTTTTTACCAAAAGCAAA
>CAUVRW010000090.1:0-5038 GCA_963554425.1 uncultured Veillonella sp. | reverse complement strand
GCATATCCAATCCATACACCAATCAAAGAATTCATTTGCAAGCGTAAAAACCGACTTTTTACCTCTTGACTAACAACTTCCATACTAACGCCTCCTTTACATTGTATGTCATGGCATAGTATATACCTTTTTCAATTGATAGGCTAGTAGTTTATTTCTAAAAGAGCCTCACCTTTTCTTACGAAAACCTATATACCTTTCTGTTAGGAACACAAAACGCCATACAATTCTAACTACACGTAGTCAGAAGCATATGGCGCTATGTACATCATTTATGGTAACGCATAAACGTATCTATTTAATTTTACAACGCAAACCGATAGGTTCTCGTTGCATAGGCCCGAACTGGTCGGCCGTTTCGTGTGGCTGGCACAAAGGTCCATTGATACGCCACGCGCATCACCGCTTGTTCAAATTCAGGTTGTCCGCTGCCTCCAATAATATCTACAGAGCTAACAGAACCATCTTTTTCTACTACCAATTGAACAACCACAGTGCCTGTTTTACCTTGGCGGAGCATTTTAGGAGGATACGGTGCTTCTACATCACTGACTAGAGATAAACTACTAGCATCAACGATCATTCCATCATCGTTGCCGTCTACCCCGTTACCATCTCCAGTACCTTTGCCGTCTCCGTCTCCATCTCCGTTACCGTTACCATTACCATTACCATTTCCATCGCTAGGTTCCGTACCTTCTCCACCGCCTCCAGTGGTTCCTGGAAGTGCTGATGGTGGTGCTACAATCGCTACATTTTTAGGTACTTCCGCTTTCACTTGTTCTAAAATTGCATCTGCATCGGCTAAATTCGTAATCGGTGGTGGAATTTCACGTTTTTCAGTATGGGGTGCTGCAATCGCCGGTCCTGCACTCGGTTGCCCTGCGCTACCTTTATCCTCATGAACCAACTGCACCTCTACAATTTCATCCGATTCTGGTGTCGGTGTTTGGATATGACCCAATACGCCTAGAAGTACTACAAGACCTATATTCGTCAGTCCGGATATCACTGCGGGTATACGCCATCGTCTATCCATAGTACCTCCTTATTTACTATCTGTCGCAATGGATACTTTCACAATACCCATTTGTTTCAATGTGTCTAAGACAGTAACAAATGCGCCATATTCAGCTTTCGCATCACCACGCAAAATAACGACCATATCGTCGCCCTTCGCTTTTTCTGCTTGCAAGTAACGAATCATTTGGTCAAGGGTCACCGGTTGTGCTTCCACATAAATTTGTCCATTGCTAGTTACAGTAATTGGAATTTTACGTTGCAAGTCCACTTTCGACGCCACCGCTTGTGGTAATTGAATTGGCACAGACTTTTGTACGACCATCGTCAACATACTCATCATGAAAAATACCAATAAAAAGAAAATAATATCAATCATTGGAATAATCATGAGTTTCGGTTTAGACGTAGTCCGTAAGGATCTAAGCCGCATGGTTGTCACCTGCCAATTCCGCCATATACATAGCACTTGCATCTTCGATTTGGCTGATCAAAATATCTTGTTGTTGCACTAAGTATGTATGTAAAATCAAAGCAATAATCGCCACGATCAAGCCTGTGGCTGTGGCAATCAAGGCTTCCCCTACACCGCCAGTAATGGCAAATGGTTGTCCTTCAGAAATAGATAATACACTAAAAGAACCAATCATGCCTGTTACTGTACCCAACAAGCCCAACAAAGGAGCCATAGTTACGATAGATTCAATGTAGTTCAAATATTGACGCAACTTAGCAGATTCACTAATCGCTGCTGCTTCCAACAACTTTTCTTGTTGCTCTTTGTTGTTACCGCCACGAGCTGCTTCCGCAATGACATGGGTAGCCATGCCTTTGCTTGTTTCTTTTAAGGCTTGTAAGCCTTTCCAGTTGCTTTGTTGTACCAGTGGAATGATCGTTTCACGCAACGCATTCACATCATCTAACATAGAGCGATAAAAACGTAAACGTTCTACGAAAATAATAACAGCAATGAAAGAACAAAGTAATAATGGATACATAACATATCCACCCTTAATAAATAACCCAAATAATTCCATGTGATACCTCCTTATACATAAATACTTATTTCACTGTTTCCGTAAAAATAATATGAATAGAATCTTCTGTCGGACCTTCTACGATGCGACTATGTACACCATATAAGTTTTGAATAAACTCTGGTGTCAGCAACTCTTTCGGCGTCCCTGTACCGACCACTCGCCCTTTTTCTAGGGCTACTAGACGATGACAGAATTGAGATGCCAAATTTAAATCATGAACAGCCATTAATACAGTTACCCCTGCATATCGAACGATTTCCAACATTTCCAATTGGTACTTGATATCCAAATGATTCGTTGGTTCATCCAAAATCAAACATGGGCTTTCTTGTGTTAAGGCTCTGGCCAAAATCACACGCTGTTGCTCTCCCCCTGAAAGGCTCAAGAAATTCCGTGTTTCCATATGGTCCATCCCCACCTGTGCTAAGGCTCGTCTAGCTATAGTATAGTCCTCTGGCGAATCACCTTCAAGTAATTTTTTATGAGGCATACGACCCATAAGGACAATATCCATCACCGAAAAGTCAAATTGGTATTGATTATGCTGAGCCACCACTGCCATTTGTAAAGCACTTTCACGGAAGGAAAGTTCATCTAAGGATCGTCCGTTCAGCTCAATGCGCCCTGCATTGGGATGCAATGTACGATAGATACACTTTAACAGTGTACTTTTACCACTACCGTTAGGGCCTATTAGTCCAACAATTTCACGGTCTTGCACTTCTAAATCGATACCTTGTAAGATTTGCGTCTGTCCAATGCCAAAGGCAACTTGTTCTACTTGTAAATTCATTAATTACCTCCAAACGCATAGGTTTGCTTAATCATTAAGTATACAAAAGCTGGCGCACCAATCACAGAGATTAAGATACCAATCGGTAATTCCGTATGAGGAATAATCGTTCTACTGAGTGTATCTGCCACCACAAGTAATAAAGCGCCTCCCAATGCAGAAATAGGAATTAAACCTTTATGATTTGTGCCTAAGGCTTGACGTACAATATGAGGAATCAGCAACCCAACGAATCCAATAATACCTGCTGCATATACGGCGAAGCCTATCATAATTGAACTCATTACAAGGTATAATTGACGATATCTATGTAAGTCTACCCCTAATGTGATAGCTACTTCATCACCTAGTAACATCAAGTTCAAAATGCGTGTTTGGAACCAGAAGAATACAATTGGCAATAGAATGACAAATAGCATAATGCCAATCAAATCCCAATTAGCCCCTGCTAGACTACCCATCATCCAGAAAGCTACATTTTGAATCCCTTCTTTATCCTTCGCAAAATATACGATAATACTCGTAAAAGCACTGCAAACAGCGCTCAATGCCATCCCGGCTAACAACAATTTAATCGCATTAGCTCGGCCACCCATATTGGCAATAATAAGCACACCAAAGGATATAACCATAGCCCCTATAAAAGCCATAATGCCCACATATTCTTCACCAAAGGCAATGCCTACACCCATTAAAATAGCTACTGTAGCACCTGTGGATGCACCTGATGAAATACCTAAAATATATGGATCTGCCAGTGGATTTTTAACAATAGCTTGCATAATGACACCACTGACAGCAAGTCCTGCACCGACTAAAGCGGCCAAGATAACCCGTGGCATACGCAACATCCATACAATATCATTCAAAGCCCCTTGCCGTGGATCTTCAATCGTAATGGTATCTACAAATTTTGATGCCACCACTTGCCACAATGTATGTGCTGGAATATGCACTGTCCCTAAAAATAAAGACCATGCCATACCCGCAATCAATAGGGCTATGAGTATAATTCCTACACCCACCACTGTGAATGTATGTGTTCGATTACTCATGAATACCTCCTGTAAAATTAGGATACAATCCGTGAATCATAAGATTCAATCCATCATGGATTCGTGTACCTGCGCTATACACCATAAATAGGGGAACCCCATGTACTCGATGATTACGTATGGCATCTACGTGTTGTAGTGTAGGATTCTTATATAGATTGTCTATGAGTTCATCTTGCCGTTCATAATCCTCTTCTACTAGCACTAAAAAGATAACTGATGGATTTAAATGAATCAACTCTTCTGCATTGATTGTTTGTCCTGCCTCAGAAATAAGATGTCCTCCTATTTCTTCCAGCATATTTCCTGCTAATGTTTCCTTATCATATACACGATACTGGCGTCCCGAATTTTCGAGTATCAGAACCGTATCTTTCGTGTTCTGTGTTTCTCCATAGGCTCTTGCTTCTGCCACTGCCCGTTTAGTTCGATTCACCAACGCCTGCGCACGTTCTTGTCTATTGACAATCGCTCCTAGATCAAGAATATATTGATATTCACCCTCTACTGTTCTCTTAGATTTTTTATAGGATGCTCTTGAAATATAGCTATCAATCCCACGTTGTGCCCAAAAATCTGTACTCTTCCAATTATTCTTCTGAAAGGTAGAATACCAGCCTACAAGCAAGTCTGGCTCCCATAATAAGGTAGTTTCTACATCTGGAATTTCCATGCTTTTATAGGGAATCTTTTCATAAGCATCACGATATTCTTCTGCTATATATTTACTATCTGGCACTCCTATAGCCGCGATTATACGATCACCTACACCTAAAGCAAGTAGTGTTTCTACTGAGCTTTGCCAAACGCCCATGATACGACGTGGTTCCCCTTCATAGGTAATCTCTTGATCCGTACCTTTGCTCGTTAATTGATTTACCGTACGAGGTCCTACTTCCTGGGAAACAACAGTACTTTCCACATACTCAGGCATGGGAATAAATTCTTCCATACCATGTAGATGCGCGCTGTATAATCCTAATATGATAGCTAACATACATCCAGTTATATATAACTTTCTCATTTATTCACCTAAACGAAAGAGCTACCAAGGTAGCTCTTTCATGAATCATTATTAGAATTTGTATTTAGCACCAATCATAGCTTGACGAGCTGGCATTGCAGAACTA
>CAUVRW010000089.1:0-5057 GCA_963554425.1 uncultured Veillonella sp. | reverse complement strand
TATTCCGTGCAAAAGTAGAATCAATTTTGACAGCGCAACTACAATTATTAGATGGTATTGCTTTACAGGACATAACACCTGTAGAGACAACAACAGAAGCATAAGGTGAATTTCGGCTTGAGTATTCAAGCCGTTTTTGCCATTGTAGAGATATATAAGGATAATAGGATGATTACTGTTGGACTTTCACTAAAGGATAGACCCTGCCTAGTTGTAGGCGGTGGAGAGGTGGCCCTACGGCGTATTAAAAAATTAATAGACGAAGAGGCATCTATTATGGTGGTCAGTCCTGATGTGTTGCCTGACATTGCAAGATACCATGAAATAGGTGCATTACAATGGGTAGCGGAGCCGTATCGCTCAGAATACATGGCAGGTCAACAGTTTGTCATCATCGCTACAGATCGTCCAGATGTGAATGCTCAGGTCATGGAAGATGCACAAAGTGTACAGGCTTTCATCAATCGGGCAGATGTGAAGGACGATTCCACGTGGGTATTCGGCAGTGCTGCGGAGATGGGTGATTTGGAGATTTCTATATTTACCAATCAAGTGAGCCCACGAGTGAGCCGTTTGCTTAGACAGGATATAGAAAGAAGATATGGCATATTAGCCGAGTGGCTACCTCAGATTCGTCTATGGAGACAAGAATTACAACATATATTAGATACGCCAAAAGAACGAGAGCAGTTCTGGCGGACTTATTTAGGAGAATCGGAGTTTATACAAATAGTAGAGGGTCAAGGAGACTCAGTGAAGGAGAATATTGTACATGCAATTAGTCGTATTAGGTCTGAATCATAGAAGTGCACCTGTAGATGTGCGAGAGAAATTTTCTTTTTCTAAAGAAGCTCTCGACCATGCTATGGATCATATCTATGCTCATGAAGAAGTAGAGGAGTGCGTCCTTTTATCGACGTGTAACCGCACAGAACTCTATGTCGTCCTAAATGACATGGAGAATGTAAAAGAATATATGATACGTTTACTACTACATCTGAAAGGTGAAGAAACAGTAGACGTAGATGAGAAATGGTTCTTCCTCCATGAAGGGAAGGCATGTATTTCTCATTTATTTAGAGTGGCATCTAGTTTGGATTCTCTCGTATTAGGAGAAGGTCAAATTTTGAGTCAATTAAAAATGGCATACATCTCTTCTTATAGTAAGGGATTAACAGCATCTGTGTTTAATATTATTTTCCAAAAAGCCATTGCTGTAGGGAAACGTGTACGTACCATGACGGGGATTGCGAATACGCCAGTCTCTGTTAGTTATACAGCGGTGAATTTAGCAGAAGATAGTTTAGATATCCCTATGCCTGAGGCAAAGGTTCTCATCTTGGGAGCTGGTCAAATGAGCGAGCTCACAGCACGTCATTTGCAAGCAAAAGGGGTAAAGAGTATTTTCGTGTCCAATCGGACTTTCAAAACAGCAGAAGAATTGGCAACCCAATTTAATGGTAAGGCTGTAGCCTTTGATCATTTCGTGGAAGAAGCCAAAACAGCAGATATTATCATTACATCTACAGGGGCACCGCACTATGTGATTGAGAGAGAAGAAGCGGAAGAAATCATGGATGGTCGAGATGGTAAGTCAATTGTCATGATTGATATTGCTGTCCCTCGTGACATCAATCCAGATGTAACAGAAATTCCAGGGGTCTATTTGTTTAATATTGATGCTTTGGAAAGTGTAGTAGAAGCGAACAAGCACCAACGAGAAGAAGAAGCTAGAAAAGCAGAACCAATTTTAGAAGAGGCGTTGCAGGAAATCGAAGAAAAATTACAATATCTATCGGTTCGTCCTATTATGGTTTTGCTCAGCGAAAAAGCAGAAGCCATTCGTAAACGAGAAGTGCACCGTGCTATGGCAAAATTGCCAAATGCTACAGACTTGGAACGTAAAATTATTAACAATATGTCTCGTATGTTAGTGCGTAAACTATTGCGAGATCCAATGATTCATTTTGGTGAAATTGCTGGGAAAGAAGAAGAACGGGATTATTGGAAGTTGTTCCAAGATATGTTTGCTTTGGAAGTGGAGGACGATACACTATGAGAGACACAATTCGTATAGGCACTCGCAGTAGTGCTCTTGCTCTATGGCAAGCCAATTATGTAGCCGATACATTGCGCAAACATTACCCACAGTGCAAGGTGGAGTTAGTTCACCACAGCACGAAAGGAGATCGTATTCTAGAAAAATCATTGGCTGAAATCGGTGGTAAAGGTTTATTTACGGAAGAATTAGAAGCATCCATGCGTGATGGTAGTATCGATTTGGCTGTACATAGTTTGAAAGATATGCCTACAGAATTACCAGACGATTTAGTGCTAGGTGCTATTACCGAACGTGAAACACCATGTGATGCTTTGGTGTCGCCGAAATATAAAACCTTAGATCAATTGCCACAAGGCGCTAAGGTAGGAACTAGCAGTTTACGCCGTCAAGCACAACTATTAAATCGACGTCCTGATTTGCAGATTTCTGTTCTTCGTGGCAATGTGCAGACACGCTTAAACAAATTGGAAACAGAAAACTTTGATGCCATTGTATTGGCAGAGGCAGGGTTAAAACGATTGGGCTTGGAATCTGTCATTACACAGACTTTCACTAGCGATGAAATCATCCCTGCCGTTGGTCAAGGGGCGCTCGGTATTGAGTGTCGCAAGGACGATGCAGAAATGCTAGACATATTATCTGTATTGCACGATGAAAATACCATGTGGGCGACCCGTGGAGAACGTAGTTTCCTTCGTCAACTTGAGGGTGGTTGCCAAGTACCGATGGGTGTACATGGAACGATTTATAAAGGACAATTAACGTTGAAAGCGATCATTGCTTCCTTGGATGGAAAAAATTGTTTTGAAGGTGAATTGTCGGGACCGAAAGAAAAAGCAGATATGTTAGGTCGTAACTTGGCGAAAGCTCTCTATGAAGAGGGGGGCAAAGCCATCATTGACGATTTAGTAGAAAGAGGAGTATTGAAATGACAGGCATTGTATATTTAATTGGTGCCGGACCGGGCGATCATAAATTAATCACTCTAAAAGGTAAGGAATGTATTGAAAAAGCAGATGTTATCGTCTATGACTATTTAGCAGATGCGCATTTCTTGTCCTATGCGAAAGAAAAAGCAGAGATTATTTATGCGGGTAAAAAAAGCAACAATCATACGATGCACCAATGGGAAATTAACGAACTTCTCGTAAAATGTGGATTAGAAGGCAAAGTGGTAGCTCGTCTAAAAGGTGGCGATCCTCTAGTGTTTGGCCGTGGTGGTGAAGAAGCGTTGGCTTTGGTAGAAGCAGGTGTGCCATTTGAATTTGTACCAGGGATCACATCTGGTATTTCTGCGCCAGCCTATGCAGGGATTCCTGTGACACAGCGTGCTATGGCGACCTCCTTTGCCATTGTCACAGGTCACGAAGATCCAACAAAACCAGAGTCTGGCATGAATTGGGAAGGCTTAGCCAAATCTGTGGATACCATTTCTTTTGTGATGGGTATCTCTAATCTGCCAAATATTGCTAACAATTTAATCAAATATGGCCGTCCAAAGGAAACGCCAGTGGCGGTTATCCGTTGGGGCACGAAGCCAATTCAAGAAACCTTAGTTTCGACCTTGGAACATGTAGTTGACGATGTAGAAAAAGCACAATTGAAAGCACCAGCTATTGTTATCGTTGGAGAAGTTGTTTCCTTGCGGGAGCAATTACGTTGGTTTGATAATAAGCCATTATTTGGTAAAACCATCGTTGTCACACGAGCACGTAGTAAAGCTAGCGCCTTGTCAGAGCGTTTACTAGAATTGGGTGCTCATGTCATTGAAGCATCTGCTATTAAAACACAGGCCTTACCTCGTACAGAAGAGATGGATGCGACCTATGATAGTTTATCTTCCTATGACGGCTTGATTTTTACATCTGCAGAAGGTGTACGATTCTTTTTTGACGGCTTATTAAACCGTGGCTTAGATAGCCGTGCCTTAGGTTCTATGAAAGTATGTGCTATTGGCAGTGCTACTGCAAAATCTTTGTTAGACCGAGGCATTCGTGCGGACATTGTGCCACCGAATTACCAAGCGGAATCTGTGGTAGAAACGATTACGGCAGAACAAGGTCGTGTGTGGCCAAATCGTGAGTTAGGGGACTTACGGTTTGTGTTAGTACAACCCAAAGTGGCACGCGATGTGATTTATAAAGGACTTTCACAGGCCGGATGCGATGTAACAGTATTGCGTTTGTATGAAACGGTACAAGATACATCCCATAAAGAATACTTAGAAGAAGCCCTACGAGCAGGTGAAGTAGATTACATTACGTTCACAAGTTCTTCTACGGTGACGAATACGAAGGATATGCTCGGACCTGATGCAGTGAGCTTGTTAGGCAAAACAAAAGTTGTCTGCATTGGACCAATCACAGGAGCGACCTGTGTGGAAGAAGGAATCCAACCAGATTTGATTGGGGAAACTTTCACAATACCTGCGATGGTGGATTTAATCTTGAACGATTGTAAATAGAAAGAGGCACACTATGGAATTACGAAATCGACCAAGACGATTGCGCATCAACCCAGCTATGCGTGCGTTGGTTCGTGAAACAACATTACAAGTAGATGATTTAATTTATCCAATCTTTATAGTGCCTGGAACAGCGGTGAAAGAAGAAATTTCTTCCTTGCCAGGACAATATCATGTGTCCGTGGACGAAGCTGTAAAATTGGCGAAAGAAGCTTATGAGTTAGGTATCAAGGGAGTCGAAATCTTCGGCATCCCTACGTATAAAGATGAAGATGGTTCTTCCGCATGGGATATGGAACAACCGGTACAACAAGCGATTATGGCCATCCGCAAAGAAGTGCCAGAGTTGATCGTTATTTCCGATGTATGTCTATGCCAATATACATCCACTGGACATTGCGGTCACGTGGAACATCATGAAGTCATCAACGATGCGACCTTGCCATTATTGTGCAATGTAGCAGTGAGCCATGCGAAAGCAGGCGCTCATATGGTGGCCCCATCGGACATGATGGATGGACGTATTGCTGC
>CAUVRW010000088.1:0-5066 GCA_963554425.1 uncultured Veillonella sp. | reverse complement strand
AGGAGTATGCCGTGCTCTTCCCTTTTTATCATATTCAATTAAGACCGCCACAAGGATGCATAAACTCACAAGTGACGTTTAAAGCCTAGTTTTTCTATAATGATGAACAACATAGGAATGATTGCCACCCCAAAGAATGTCGCTGTAATCATACCAAATACTACGGTCACACCCAAGGATGCACGGGCACCAGCACCAGCGCCACTTGCCAACATCAATGGCAAGCATCCAATGATGAATGCAAAGGACGTCATCAAGATAGGACGTAAACGAATCTTCGCTGCCTCAATGGCTGCATCTACATAGTTCATACCTCTTTCATCAACACGAATTTTAGCATATTCGATAATCAAGATCGCATTCTTCGCTGCTAAGCCCACCAAGGTAAGCAAGCCAATTTGGAAATAAATATCCAAGGCAAAGAAATGTGTAGATTTCATCATGGCACCAATCATATTGAATAACCATGGACCAAGTACAGCACCAAAGATACCTGTTGGAACAGATAATAGTACTGCAAATGGTACTTTCCAAGATTCATACAAGGCAGCCAACACAAGGAATACAAAGACAATACCGAATCCAAAGATAATCAACACTTGGGATCCCGCTTTGATTTCCTCACGAGTTTGTCCACCCCAATCATAGGTATATCCTTGTGGCAATGTATTTTTCGCCACTTCTTCTAAGGCTTTGATAGCATCACCAGAGCTAACACCTTGCTTAGTATTACCACCAATGCTCACTGCTGGGAAGTTGTTATATCGTGTTACCACAAAGGCAGATGTCGTTTTTTGCGGTGTAATATACGTATCAACTGGCACCATTTGACCTGCTGCATTACGAACAGTCAATAGATGATTCATACTAGGATCGGTACGGAACTGATTGTCCGCTTGTAACATAACTTTGTAGTTTTTACCAAACTTAGTAAAGTCATTTAACTGCATACCACCATAATATCCTTGTAAGGCTGTATAAATATCTGTCACAGCTACACCATCACGAGCCGCTCTATCACGATTCACATCAAAATTATAGGATGGTGTGGCCGTATTGAAAGTCGTATAAATACTAAGGAACTCAGGACGTTTTTGAGCTTCTCCTAAGAACTGTTGCACTACCGCATTCATTTGTTCTGTACTATGACCCGCTTTATTGATGAGGTACATGGAGAAACCACCCGTCTTACCAAGACCTGGGAGGGATGGTGGATTCAACGGAATAATCGTTCCTCGTGGGTCCTTAGAACCATGGATGAAAGTATTTCTAATCTTCGAACCAAGCTGTTGATCTGGTTGCGTTCTTTCATCCCAATCAATTAAGGATGTAAAGATGGCACCACCACT
Source organism: uncultured Veillonella sp. (assembly GCA_963554425.1). Lineage (GTDB taxonomy): Bacteria > Bacillota > Negativicutes > Veillonellales > Veillonellaceae > F0422. The sequence goes on along the minus strand of CAUVRW010000088.1, from coordinate 3,717 downwards.
AGTTTGTGCCGTTCCTGACAAGACATCAAAACCTGGCACTGTGATCGTACCATTCATATCTTTATCTTCATTCAAGAAGTGACCTAAATCAGTTAACACATCTTTTGTACGGCTAGAAGTAGCCCCTGGCGGCAAGGATACCGCAACCAGAAAATAGCCACTATCTTCAGCAGGTACGAATCCACTTGGCACCATACGCATCATACCAAAAGCTGCACCTAAGAAGATAGCCAATGCCAACCATGTGGCCCATAGACGATTGGACCAACGAGCTAAAAGAATACCATACTGATCGATTCTTCGATCCAAGAATCCATTAAACCACTCCAAGAAACGACCCACTATATTAGTAGTCTCTTTTGGCTTATGTGGTTTTAACATAATACCACACAATGCAGGCGTCAATGTCAATGCTACAAAGGCAGAATTAATAACAGAAATAGCTACTGTTAAAGCGAATTGTTTATACAATACCCCCGTTAAACCACCCATGAAGGCCACTGGAACGAATACGGAAATCAATACAAAGGCAATACCAATAACAGGGCCTTGTACTTTTTCCATGGCTGCCACAGTAGCCGCTTTTGGTTTCAACCCATTGTAGCGCATTTCATATTCTACAGCTTCGATTACGACGATGGCATCATCCACGACGAGGCCAATCGCTAACACCATGGCTAGCAAAGTCAATGTATTAACAGTAAAGCCCATTACTTGGAACGCCGCAAAAGTACCAATCAAAGATACTGGCACTGCAATCATTGGAATCACTGTAGACTGCCATGTTTGCAAGAACAAGTACACAATTATCGCTACGAGAATCAAGGCTTCTGCAAAGGTTTTTACTACTTCTTTCATAGAAGCTTTTACGAATTTTGTATTATCTACAATAATCTTCGCTTGCATATCCGGTGGGAATGCTTCTTCTTGTTGGTGAATAACCTCTTTTACAGCATTGATTGTTTCTAATGTATTCGCATCATTCGTTAATGAAACAGCAAATACAGCTACTGGTTTATCATTGCCCGTTTCTTTTGAGAAGCTTGTAGGCTCTACAGAATAACTTTGTGCCCCTAATTCAACACGAGCTACATCTTTTAAATGCAATAAATTATTCTTTTTATCTTTTTTAATTACGATATTTTCAAATTCTGAAATTTCAGCCAAACGACCTTGTACTTTCACAGATGTGTTGAAAGCTTGATCTTTGTCAATTGGATCGGAACCTAACGCACCTGCTGCAGCCTGTTTGTTTTGACTGCGAATCGCATTGCTTACATCTGTTATGGTAACGCCATACTTAGACATTTTTGTAGGGTCTAGCCAAATGCGCATAGCATAGTCAGCACCGAACTCCTGCACTGTACCCACACCATTCACAGATTGGATGGCATCCATCATGTAGTTAGTGGCATAGTTTTTCAAGAAAGTTCTATCATAACTACCATTTGGCGATACCAAGGAGAATACCATGGCCATATCACCAGAAGATTTCGTAGTGGTCACGCCCACCGTTTGTACTTCGGATGGCAAGGATGCCAAGGCACGGGCTACACGGTTTTGTACGTTTACCGTATCCATATCGGCATCAGTTCCTTGCTCAAATTGAACTGTCAGTTTTGACTGCGAATCGCATTGCTTACATCTGTTATGGTAACGCCATACTTAGACATTTTTGTAGGGTCTAGCCAAATGCGCATAGCATAGTCAGCACCGAACTCCTGCACTGTACCCACACCATTCACAGATTGGATGGCATCCATCATGTAGTTAGTGGCATAGTTTTTCAAGAAAGTTCTATCATAACTACCATTTGGCGATACCAAGGAGAATACCATGGCCATATCACCAGAAGATTTCGTAGTGGTCACGCCCACCGTTTGTACTTCGGATGGCAAGGATGCCAAGGCACGGGCTACACGGTTTTGTACGTTTACCGTATCCATATCGGCATCAGTTCCTTGCTCAAATTGAACTGTCAAGTTATAGGAACCATCCCCTGTACTCGTGGATTGCATATAATCCATATTTTGGACGCCAACGATTTGTTTTTCGATGACTGCCGCTACCGATTCGCTTACAACCTCAGCATTGGCCCCCATGTAGGCAGTACGTACCTGTACTTGCGGTGGAGAAATCTGTGGATATCTGTCGATCGGCAGTTTTGATAAGGAAATCAACCCTAGCAATGTAATGATAATAGAGATTACGATGGCAAAGATAGGGCGATTAATAAAGAATTTTGACACAATATCACCCTAATTACCTTTCTCAATATCTTCTTTGCTTAATAAAGTTGCTTTTACTTCTGCGCCATTTTTCGCTTTTGTTAAGCCATCTACAACGATTTCATCGCCTACTGTTAAACCTTTACCATCTTTGGAAGGACGAATGATGGTGTATTTACCACTGGTACCACTTGTTGTGACAGGCACTTGTTCTACTTTACCATCTCGGATGACCATCACAAATGTTTTATCCAATACTTGTAATAAAGCACGAGATGGCACTAAGATAGCGCCTTGAATAGTTTCACCGCTAGTAATAACGGATGCATACATATTTGGTAACAACATATGATTTGGATTTGGGAATGCTGCTTTTAAAATCAGCTGACCTGTACCGCTATCTAAGTTTTTGGCAGCTTCCACAATGCGACCTTTAATTGTGCTTACAATTTTGTGATTATCATCATAGGTACCATAGATTTCACCATTGGACAATTTCAATTCTACTTCGCCATCTACAGAACGATGTGCTTTTTTATATTCTAAGTACTCTGCTTCACTCATACTAAATTGTACATATACTGGATCGGTAGAGTTCAATGTGACAAGTGCTGTTTGTCCAGCTGTAACGAATGTACCTAAATCTACATCATCCATTTCCAATGTACCATCAAATGGCGCATATACAACCGTATCTTGTAAATTATTTTCCGCTAAGCGGATTTGTGCTTCCATAGCTTCTAAGGCTGCGCGATTTTGTGCAGCCACACTAGCTTGTGTATCCAGTGTTTGGCGGGCAATGGCATCTTCATTTGCTAATGTTTGATAGCGCTGTAAATCGACTTGAGAGTTTTGGTACGCTGCGCTAGATCGTGCTGCATTGGCTTGTGCACTAGCTAGGTTCGCTTCGTATTGACGTCCATCGAGACGATACAATGCTTGACCGGCTTTTACCGTGTCGCCCCCTTTTACATATTTTTCAACAACTCGACCGGATACATTCGCTCGAATCACAATAGAATTTTGTGCCAATACAGTACCATTGAAAGATTCTTGTACATTTGTATCAGTAGCTGTGATTTTATAGGAGTTAACCTCCGTTGGACCTTGCCCCGGAGCTTGTCCACCACAACCAGATACAAGTACAAGGGCTGCCAAGCTAGCTGCCACTAAACCATTATACGCTTGTTTTTTCATTCATTTCACCCTTATTTGTAATACCCTGTAATATAACTGAAATAACCTTTGGCATATATTTATAAATATCCTCATGATGATTGGAGCTTTCAAACACAATGCGTCGTACTGCGCCTTGTAGCATCATAATGATAATATCTATATCTACATTTTGAGCAATAATTCCTTGCTCCTGTTGGTGCACTAAATAGTCCTTAAGTAAGTCCCAATCCTTCTTGAATAAATTGTTCATGGTTTGTTGTAACTGTGGTATAGCTAAGAAGATATCCTTAAAAGATTCTCCATTAAAAGC
>CAUVRW010000087.1:0-5082 GCA_963554425.1 uncultured Veillonella sp. | reverse complement strand
CATCCATCACTTTTTTCAAGCGTTCTTCAAATTCTCCGCGATATTTAGCTCCTGCCAACATAGAACTCAAGCTTACAGAAATAATGCGCTTATCTCGTAATACATCCGGCACATCACCACTGACAATACGTTGTGCTAACCCCTCTGCAATAGCTGTTTTACCTACCCCAGGTTCTCCGATAAGAACTGGATTATTTTTTGTACGACGGCTTAAAATCTGAATTACCCGTTGAATTTCTATATCACGACCAATGACAGGATCGATCTTGCCTTGTTTTGCACGTTCATTAAGATCTGTAGCATAATCAGAAATTTCGCCTAAGTCACTAGCTGGTGTTGGATTAGAGCTTTGTTCTTCACCGCCTACAATAGCATTTACTTTTTCTACTACATCTTCTGGACGAATTCCTTTCGATGCCAATAATTGCATGGCTACGCCGCCACCATCGTACAGTAGGCCCAATAAAATATGCTCTGTACCGATGTAATTATGACCACGACTATTGGCCGCTTGCTGCGCTAAATCCAATACGTGTTTCGTACGCGGGGTCATTTGCAATTGCCCACCACTGTGCGTACCTTTACCAACTGTACGAATCACTTCTTGCTCCAAAGATTTCCCTTGTACTCCTAGCGTTGCCAATGCACGAGCAGACACTGATTTTTCTTCTTCTACAAGACCTAACAACAAATGCTCAGTTCCCACATAATTATGTTTAAATTCAATCGCTTTTTCTTGGGCAATCGCTAACGCACGTTTTGCCCCTTCTGTATATCTTTCTATCATATTGTTCCTCCTTTTGTACCTCGTAATAAGGTATCTCGTATTACTTGTGCTCGTTGACTATCACGTTCCTGCGTACCCATTGACTCTTTCCCCACCAATTTAGCTAGGAAATTTGGTCTTGTAATGACTAGCATTTCATGAAAATTCATGGTCACATCGATTAATTTCATATCTATGCCTAATTGCACATCACTCAATAAAGCCAAGGCTTCTTCTCCTGAAATACGGCGTGCATGGGTCAAGATACCATAAGACCTCCACACCTTATCTTCTATACCTTCTTTATCAGTAGTCCACAATTCAGCTCTAGCTTTTTCTTCTTCTTTTACAACGCCTTGTACAATCTGTGAAAGTTGTTCAATTGTTGCTTGTTCACTAATTCCCATGGTTTGCTGATTAGAGATTTGATATACGTGCCCTAATCCCTCAGACCCTTCGCCATAAAGACCTCGTACAGAATACCCCATGCGGATTATACTACGGATGATTCGTTGTAATTTACCCGTCATAGACAACGCTGGGACATGGACCATCACAGATGCTCTCATCCCCGTTCCTACATTGGTAGGACAGGCGGTTAAGTATCCAAAGTCTTTTGAAAATGCATAATCGTATTTACTTTCAATGGCGTCATCTACAGCTATAGCTTTTTCATACGCTTTCTCTAGCTGCAATCCTAATTCCATCGACTGAATCCGTAAATGATCTTCTTCATTTACCATAATAGAAATACGGGAATCTTCAGAAATAATAACACTACGTTCTTGAATTTGATTAGCTAAGTTTGGAGAAATTAAATGTTTTTCTACTAATACGTCTCGTTCAATAGCACTCAAAGATTCCAGGTTAATTTTTGAAAAACTTTTACCATAAACTGTTTGTAAAGGGGTAATCATAGAACGCATATACCCATCAACTTTAGCTAAATCATTGATATCTCCTCGATTGGTAAACGGTATCCCCTTAAAGTTTCTTGCTAATCGAATACGACTAGATAACACAATACGATGATCTAAGCTTGTATCTTTCATCCAAGGCGACAGCGCCTCATCTAAAATTGTATGTAACATAGACCCTCCTTAATTTGATACTTTAGACTGTTCCAAAGACTTAATCTCATCACGAATCTGTGCAGCTCTTTCAAATTGTTCTTGCTTTACAGCCTGAATTAAATCATTTCGTAGTTGCTTAATGGTTTGCTCTACTTTTAAATCTTCTGCCCCTCGTTGAGGAAGTCGACCTTCATACGATGTGGATCCTTGAATACGCTTAATGAGTGGTATTAAATGTTGTTGAAACGCCTCATAGCACTTATCACAACCTAATCGACCTTGATGATTAAATGCCGATATAGTCATTCCACATTGTGGGCAAGCACTCAATTTACTGTTACCTAGCGTACTTTGAGGATACATCACATTGGCAAAAAACTGATTATTGAAAAAGGTATCATCAAACATGGAAGAAAACATAGATCCCGTTCCCTGCTCTTTTTGATTTGCACATTGTTGGCAATAATGATGCTCCTCTTTCACTCCATTCACAATCGATGTCATATGAACATTAGCATTTTCTTTTCCACAAGAATCGCATTTCATAGCCTACACCTCCTCATTTACGATATTCATAATAGCTTGATAGAAATGCTCTGCTGCTTCCTTTCTACCTTCTACTGGAACATCTTGTAAAATTCTAACAAATGCTTCATGCAACATAGCTGCTTCACGCTTTGTAATGCGCGCTTCTTTCATATGTTGAAACAACACCTGGTCAATGTGACCAATTGTAACGACAGGTTCTTCTTCATTACGTTGTGGAGTTTGTTCTAAGGGAATCAAGACTTGCGTTCTTACTGGTTCCATAACTCTAGTGATTGTGATTGAGCCACCTAATCCCCGTCTAGACTGAACTATGAATCCTCTATCATTAGAAAACCGCGTACTCAACACATAACTAATTTGTGATGGCGCACAATCCAACGCTTCGGCTAGTTCATTTCTTCTCAGCGTAATACCTTCCTGTTCTTCCAATAATTTCGTCAGTATAAACTGTTCAATCTTATCTGCTAAAATACTCATAATATAACCTCATTTCTTCCATCTATGATGTACTATCTACTATAATGCGTTCCTGTACATACACATCATCAGTCATTATATACATAGAACATCTAGATTTGACTTTTTGCTCTTTTCTATGGTTAGATTATATCTGACTTTTTGACCTTTGTCAAATACTTTTTTGACTTTTTGACTATTTAGTTTAAAAAAATAAACCTAAATGACATTTACCATTCGTCATCTCTCTATACGTTGACAAAAAAAGTAGCCTTTCCATCGGAAAGGCTACCCATATTCTTATGTTAGCAAACAACATCACTCTTACAAACATCAACTTTATATCTAGTTATATTTCTTGTGTTAGGTTTTTGTTTTGTGTGTTTTATATGTGTGTTTTAGGTTTTGTGTGTTTTGTGTGTTTTGTTTGTTTTATGTTTTATATGTGTGTTAGGTTTTTTGTTAAACTTGATATAAAATTCTCACTTTACTGTAAGAGTGAGTATAGCAATTATTGACGGCTACCTAATTTGGAGTCCAAGAATAATTGTGCAGAACGGCTATCTTGTGCAAATGTGAATTGATCTACTAGGTCAGTTGCATTCGCTTCTTCTTCTACTTGTTCTTCTACGAACCAGTTCAAGAAAGATACTGTAGCATAATCTTTTTCTTCTAATGCTAATGCATATAAGTTGTGGATTTTGCCAGTAATCATTTGTTCATGAGCCAATACAGCTTTTGCTACTTCTAATGGATTAGTCAAAGTAGATGCCGTATTTTTTACATCACCCAATGTTACTTTTTCATTGTTGCTTTGTAAGTAATCAATGAATTTGAAAGCGTGAGTTACTTCTTCTTGGTATTGTGCACGTAACCATGCGGAGAAACCTTTGAAGTTAGCATCAGCCATAGCTAAGGAAAGAGCTAAATATGTGGATGCTGCGTTAAATTCGAAAATTACTTGCTCATTAAGAGCTTGTGCTACTTTTTGATTCATCTTTTTATACCTCACATATACTTATATAAACTAAAATTAAAATCGATATGTTCTCATATCTTGACATCATTATAGCAGACAAATCGAAATAAATCAATCTTCTTTTTCTATTTTTTTCGATTTTTTATCATTTGTTTTTAATTTTGATAACGACAATAAGTTATACAGACTGAAATGCTCAATCATTCATGCATAGCTTACTAAAAGAGAGTATACTATCTATGCAAGAACTTTCATTTTATTATATATACCATTATACACATTGGAGGTGAGATGTATGATGAATCTAATCAGTCGTGCTTTTACCCGAGCAAAACAAAATCTAAGTTCCCATAAGGTAAAAGTGTATATCGTCTCTGGTTTTTTAGGTGCTGGAAAGACAACATTCATTCAGCAACTCATACAAGAATTGCCAGATCCAACAAGAATTTTAGTATTAGAGAATGATTTTGGCCAAGTGAACTTGGATGGAGCCATTCTTCGAGAAAAAGGATATACTGTTCGTGAACTTACATCTGGCTGCATTTGTTGTAGTTTAGCAGGAGATTTCCGTAGAGCTTTAGTAGATATTTTAGACACTCAAGATGTGGACTATATTATCATTGAACCATCTGGGGTTAGCCAATTATCGGACATCCTCGCCATTTGTAAGGATTCATCCATTGCTAAACGCATTGAACTCACTGGTTGTGTATCCATTGTGGATGCCATGCGAGCTCCTATGTATTATAAAAACTTTGGCGTCTTCTTTAAAGATCAAATTGCTTATTCTAGTCAAGTCTTTATCAGCCATCAAGAGGATGAGCATCTATTACAAAACACCTTAGAAATTATTCGTCACCTAAATCCATCTGCACCTGTTTATATCGCGGCATGGAAAGAAATTCAGCTTTCAAAATATATTTCTATGTATCCTCGAGAGCAAGCTGTCTCTTCTTTGTCAGCTAGCAAGAATATTGAAAACCACAAAGGTCATCATACAGCCCGGAATCATCCTGAGATTCCTCACCATGACCACATCGCTCATCATGCACAGGCCAAAGATGCTTTCTTGACATGTACCGTAGAATGCACCTTACCTCGCACCATCGATGAATGGCAAGATCATTTGAAAGCCCTCATCGAAACGAATACAACTGGTCATATCTTACGCTTGAAAGGATGTATCCCTCTTTCCACAGGTGGGCAAGCTTTGGTACAATACAATGGAACTGGTTTAGAGATTACTCCTACCACATTAC
>CAUVRW010000086.1:0-5089 GCA_963554425.1 uncultured Veillonella sp. | reverse complement strand
CGGTGTTACCCGCTTGATTTTGAGTCAAGTGCGTCTGCCATTCCGCCACTCCGGCTCGTCAACGATATTAGTATACACAGAGACAAAAAAAATGTCAATCTTTTTCTACCTTTTATAGTATACCTAAAACGCAAAGTAGAGTTATTAATTTAACATCAATCTATACTCTCACTACTGTTTCCGTTGACTATATGCTTCGCAGGAGTCTACAAAGGCTTTCGCGGCAGCTTCACTACCTGAAAAATTAATATGCAAATAAGAGGCTAACACATTCTTATGTGCATATCCACCTTGATAGGCTTTAGGTTTACGTCCACCTACTAATTCAAATGCCCATGGAAATGGACTTTGGGTCGGCGTCATTGTGGAAAAATGAAACTCATGTCCACGCAAAGTATCTTTTACAGATCCTAAAATGCTTGGCTCCAGCATAGTGGCACTTACATAACCTACACGTTGTAAGGTTTGTTGCATTTCACAGGTAGCTGGTACAACCCCTACCATCGGGTAGGTATTCCCTTCAAAATCTGTCACTGCTTCTGTCATATACATGAGACCGCCACATTCCGCATAAATTGGCATCCCTTTTTCACTGGCCTTACGTATACTATCTTTCATAGATGTATTGTATCCTAATTGAGACAAAAACATCTCTGGAAAACCTCCGCCAAAAAAGATTCCATCTACATCTGGTAAAACTTGATCTTTTAGAGGACTAAAATAATGCAGCTCAGCCCCTTCCGCTTCTAATGCTGCTAAACTAGCTGGATAATAAAAAGAAAAAGCTTCATCCATGGCGATGCCGATACGCGCTCGTTTATTAATCGTCCCTACCGTTTCTACTTCCTCAACTGCTAAATCAGGAGCACTTTGAGCCAAATCTACTAAGGCTTCCAAATTCACCATGACTTTCACAGCTTCTCGAATAGTAGCAATAGCATCCGTAGGATCAATTTCTGTCACTGGTGTCAATCCTAAGTGACGTTCTGGTGATTGCATGCGTTCGTCACGACGAATGGCACCTAGTACGGGAACACCCAATTTCTTCATCGCCGTCCGTATCATATGTTCATGATTATCCGACCCTAATCGATTCAAAATAACCCCACCAAATTGTACCTCTGGATCATAATCTCGAAAGCCTTTAGCAATGGCTGCCGCACTTTCTCCCATTGCCTTACAATCGATCACTAACACCACTGGTGCATTTAAATCTTTGGCTACTTGCGCCGTGGAACTAATACCTTCACGGCCCCCATCATATAGCCCCATTACGCCTTCTATAATGGAAATATCTGCCGTTTCTGCTTGTCCTGCAAAAAAAGGTATTAATTTATGTGGTGGCACAAGCCATGTATCTAAGTTGTAACATTCTCGTTGGCTAGCAATTTTATGAAAGCCCGGATCAATATAGTCCGGGCCTACTTTAAATGCCTGTACCGTTTTGCCTTGCTCTGTCAAAGCCGCCAAAAGCCCTGCTACAATGGTTGTTTTACCGACACCTGAGTTAGTGCCTGCTATGACAATTCTTGGTCGTTGTACAGTGTTCATAACATACCTCTTAGCGATCTTTACGCTTCGCCAAAATTGTAGATAAATAATTTAGCTTTATATCAGATGGCAATGCATCTACATTGCGATAGACTTCTTCCTCTGGCAGTCCAACACGAGAAATCATTACTGCTTCATCTGCCATATCATGTTTGCGAAGTGTTTCTTGTACTTCTGCAAAGTTTCTATACACTTTCATAATAACCGCATCATCAGCTACGGCAAGTACAGCATCAATTTTTTCCTTTGGTGCTGTGGCTGGAATAATCGCTAACACTTCTTCTTTTTCTACAATTGGGTACCCCAAGTGGGATCCAATAGCACAGAATGCCGTAACGCCAGGAATTGTTTCAATCTCAAAACCAGCAGATTCTACTAAGCGATACACATACATATATGTACTATAGAACATTGGATCTCCCAATGTTAAGAATACAACTTTTTTACCTTCTTCGAGTAATCCAGTAATGATTTTACGTGCTTCTTCCCAACCTTTAGATTGTTCATTATCATCCAATACCATTGGGAATACAACAGGTACAATTTCTGTATGTTCTTGAATATATGGTTCTGCAATATGTAACGCTACAGAGCCATCTTTCTTTTCTGTTTTCGGTGTAATGATAACATCTGCTTCTCCCACAATACGAGCAGCTTTTACAGTCATCAATTCAGAATCCCCAGGACCTACACCTATACCATATAATTTACCTTTCATCAGGACACCCCTTTTATCTATCAACATGGAACTAGTAAGATTTACTACTTCTAATCTACTATAACTTGTTTAGTATATCATGATTACCCATGAATGTACACGAAATACTCTTCTATACACTACTGGAAAATCCCTTAACCATCAAATTATCATGAATCATAACATTATAATCGTTTTTGATATAACCCCTGCATAGCATCTGCCAAATGATCCACATAAATATCTTGAATTTCTTTGTATTCTCCAAGACCTTTTTCATAGGATACCACTTCATAACCTGCTGCTGTTAATTCAGACAGTAAACTGTCTTCTTCCTCTCCGAATAAATCATTCAATGCATGGTCACCACAAACTAATAATAAAGGATGTACGTGCACTTTCTTGTGTCCACGACTTTCTTGAATCCATCGTTCTAACACATTTTCTGGAGTAGGAAAGTTTTCCAATGCACCTATAAAAGTATTTCCAAAGCCTTCATATTGCAATTTTAATTGTAACACTGCGTAAGATGCATTTCCTACATTAAATCCACCATGGCCTACTAAAAGTAAATCTTCTGTTCTAGGAACCTGTAAGGCCTTGATAAATCGATCAATCAAGATTTGATAATCATCTGGTACTTCCTCTTCTTGTCCCATGAAATACAAAAGAGGTCTACCAAATACGATTTCTTGTACAGAACCCTGTCCATTGAAAGCCATAATATTTTTGCGAAGCTTATCAAACTCTGCACCACCTACTAAATGTGTAGGCTGTACAATGACACGTTCATACCCTTCCGCCACAATCGACTCCATGACCTCAATTTCATTTTGGAATACAATACTTCTATCTTTCAAACGTTTAATGACAATACGTGATGTGAAAGCCACTCGAACTTCATGTTCCGGGTTAGCCTTACGAATGGCCTCTACTACTGGAAAGATTTGTTTTTCTCTAGCACTATCTACAGTAGAGCCAAAGGATGTGACTAATATAATCTCTTTCATGTTATACCTCATACTTAAATTAAGAATATACCTAATCTATAGTGTATAAGAAAAATAGAGTTCTGTAAAATAAATATAAGTCATTATAAAAAAGCTATACCCAGTCGCTTACGCAACAACTGAGTATAGCTCGTTACTTATATTACTTCACAGTAATCGCAATGTCATCATCTTCTACTACTACATGAATTGTTTTACCTTCTCCAGCTTTTCCTTCTAAGATAGCGTCAGAAATTGGGTCTTCTACTAACCGTTGGATAGCTCGTTTTAATGGTCTTGCACCCATAGCAAAGTCAGTTCCTTCTGCTACAATTTTCTCCATAGCTTCATCGGACACTTCTAATTCCATACCTTGTTCATGTAATCGTGTTGTTACAGATTGCAATAGGATACGAACAATTTTTTGCAATTGTTCTGTTTCTAGAGCATGGAACACAATCATTTCATCAATACGATTTAAAAACTCTGGACGGAAGTGAGATTTCACAGCTTGGAGCACATCTTTTTTCATGGACTCTTTATCTTTTCCACTTTCATGTTCTCCTTTAGCCGCTAAGAATCCCATAGCTGCCGCATCTTCTTTGAGATATTTCGCTCCTAAGTTACTTGTCATAATAATGACTGTATTTCTGAAATCAACAGTACGACCTTGGTTATCTGTTAATCGTCCATCATCCAACACTTGCAATAACATATTAAAGAAATCTGGATGCGCTTTTTCTACTTCATCGAAGAGAACTACGCTATATGGGCGGCGACGAACAGCCTCAGTCAATTGACCTCCTTCATCATATCCAACATAGCCCGGAGGCGCTCCCACTAAACGACTCACCGCATGTTTTTCCATATACTCTGACATGTCGATGCGAATCATAGCATTTTCATCACCAAATAAATTAGATGCCAAGGATCTAGCTAGTTCTGTTTTACCAACCCCAGTAGGACCTAAGAATAAGAAGGATCCAATAGGGCGTTTAGGATCTTTTAATCCAGCTCTAGCACGACGAACGGCTTTTGATACAGCTACCACAGCTTCATCTTGACCAATCACACGTTGATGTAATTCTTCTTCCAAACGCAATAATCGTTCTGATTCTTCCTCTGCCACACGTGAAACAGGAATTCCACTCCACTCAGACACTACTGCAGCAATTTCAGATTCTGTAACCACTAACTTGGCTTCACTATCCTTTTTGCTATCTTCTTGTTTTGATGCAATGTCAGACTCTAACTCTTTTTCTTTATCACGAAGTGTGGCTGCTCGTTCAAAGTCTTGGGCTGTTACAGCTGCCTCTTTTTCTTTTTGTACTTGTACTAACTCATCTTCTAATGCTTTCACATCTGGAGTTGCCGTAAATACAGCCATACGTACTTTAGATGCTGCTTCATCCATTACATCGATTGCTTTATCTGGCAAGAATCGATCTGCAATATAACGACTTGATAAATGTACAGCCGCTGCCAAGGCTTCATCTGTAATTTGTACCTTGTGGAATGCTTCATAGCGATCACGTAAGCCCTTCAAAATAGATAAAGCATCTTCTTCACTTGGTTCTCCCACTTGTACTGGTTGGAAACGACGTTCTAAGGCAGCATCCTTCTCAATATGTTTCTTATATTCATCTAATGTAGTGGCACCAATCACTTGGAAATTACCACGAGCTAAAGCTGGCTTTAGAATATTCGCCGCATCCATAGCTCCGTCTGTAGCGCCTGCTCCAATCAAAGTATGAATTTCATCAATAAATACAATCATATCATCATGCGCTTGCACTTCATCCATCACTTTTTTCAAGCGTTCTTCAAATTCTCCGCGATATTTAGCTCCTGC
>CAUVRW010000085.1:0-5196 GCA_963554425.1 uncultured Veillonella sp. | reverse complement strand
CCAGGGGAAACGATGAAACGAGCTATCGAAGAATTAACGATGCTTGTAGAGGTTCCATTATCCATTGATACCTTAGATCCAGTGGCGATGGAAGCAGGCTTGAAAGCCTACCCAGGTCGTCCATTGTTGAACTCTGTGAACGCAGAGCCAGAGCAATTAGAAGCGGTATTACCATTGGCGAAACGATATGGCGCAGCCTTATTGTGCTTGCCATTGGGTAAAAAAGAATTGCCAGAAACGGCAGAAGAGCGTGTGTCCTTAGCGAAGGAAATCGTATTAGAAGCGTATAACTACGGCTTACGTCCAAATGATTTATTGCTAGACCCATTGGTGTTAACCTTAGCAAGTAGCCAACATGCAGCACGAGAAACATTAAAAACATTAAAACTCTATGCAGAGACATTTGGTTTCCCAACAGTGATGGGCTTATCCAACATATCCTTTGGCTTGCCACAACGGGCATACTTGAATGCACAATTCTTGACGATGGCGTTGAGCAATGGTTTGACATGTCCTATCATGAACCCAATGAATGAAATTGTACGAAAAGCTTTCATTACTGGCCGTACATTCATGGGGTTTGACCCAGCAGCGGCGGACTTTATTGCTGAGTACGGTGATGACGATGAAAATGCAGTGGTGACGAAAAAAGTGAAAGCTGCAGCGGAAGTCTTCCATAGTGATGACCCGATTGAATGCATTAAACATGCCGTAGAGCAAGGTGAAAAAGAAGCGGTTGTACCGTTGGTGAAGGAAGCCTTGGCACAAGGCCTAGATCCACTAGAGGTGACTCGTAGAGGGTTATCTGATGCTATGGCAGTAGTAGGGGAAAGATTTGGATCTGGTAAAGCCTTCTTGCCACAAGTAATGCTAGCAGCAGAAACAATGCAAGCGGCGTTTACGACCATCAAAGAAGTATTGCCAGAAGGAACAACAGAGAAGAAGGCGACGATTATCCTAGCCACAGTTAAAGGAGATATCCATGATTTAGGTAAGAATATCGTATCCGCCTTGCTAGAAAACAATGGATACCAAATCGTAGACTTAGGTAAAGACGTGTCCCCAGAAGAAATCGTTGCAGCAGCGAAAGAACACAATGCACCAATTATTGGTATTGCGTCATTGATGACTACTACAATGCCGATGATCAATGAAACCATTGCGGCGGTACGTGAAGCTGGCGTCAATGCGAAAGTCCTCGTAGGCGGTGCGGTATTGTCCCAGGCCTATGCAGATGAAGCCGGTGCTGATTCTTACGCCAAAGATGGCATCTCTGCGGTGAATATAGTGAAAGGCTTATTAGGTGATGAATAGTTAGCATACTATAACACTTAGTAGGCAGAATTCTCAGAAGAGTTACTCCATGGGATAAGGTATCTAGAAGAATTAGATGGCTTAAAATTCTTTATAAAAAATATATAAAAAGGAACATGGCAAAAATCATGCCATGTTCCTTTTTATGTATATGTAGATATGCGTTGAATACGGACTTCATCACACGTGTATTGTGATTAACCTGTAGGATGTTTCACGTGAAACATTACTGAGAAATACCGCTGAGTATCTTAATTCTTATGATAGAATTTCCATTTGTAACAAATTCAATTCCTTTTCTATAATCGTAAGTTGGCATATATACGCCATAAAAAAGAATGTGAACGCCTTCTTTATTATATACCATACTAGGTTGACCATATTTTGTATAAATGTCTGCTATACTATCTCCGACAGCGATACCTCTGGCAGTGACAGCATCTCGGTTGTCTATAGTTGTCATTGTTGTTTCAGGAAAGTGCTTGTTACTTACATGGAAGGTGATGCCTCCGTAAATTACTCTATTTGGTTTAAGAGCAGTAGGATCCCCCAAACTTTTATAAATAGCATCGGTAGTAGATCCTGCAGGGATGCCTGCTACCACTAAGTCTGTTGCTGGTAGTTCATTTCCTTTTACATGCATCGCTTCCAATTGTGAAGTGGAAAAGAGAGAGAAGAAAAAGGCGATAACAAGTATCCAAGGACGTAGTTGTTTCATCATGAGCCTATCCTTTCATAGTTACTATAAATCATATGAAAATCGTACTGTATATAAAACTGTTTGTCAATGCTTAAAAGTGTCTATATAGTGGTTCATAGAGGGATTGTTTCACGTGAAACAATTAATTAGATAGAAATTATAATGTTTCACGTGAAACAGTAAAAAAATATATGAAAAAGATGAGGAAATACTGGTGCCTTTCATAAAAAACATAACAATCTATGTTATAATGTGATAAGACGATAAGAAAGAGGTGAAATCATGGCTAAAATTATTGCCGTAGCCAACCAAAAAGGTGGTGTTGGTAAAACGACAACTGCTGTTAATTTGAGCGCTTGTTTGGCTGTAGAAGGAAAACGAGTACTCTTATTAGACTTAGATCCTCAAGGAAATGCTACAAGTGGATTAGGAATCGATAAAGAGGACATTGACCATGGTGTGTATGAAATGCTTGTGGACGATGTGTCTATCACTGATATCATAGAATCTACTGTCATAGATACACTGCAAGTTGCACCGACTACCATCGATTTAGCAGGAGCTGAGGTAGACTTAGTAGTGATGGAAGACAAAGGGTATACATTGAAACAACGGATAGCACCTATCGTAGATGACTATGACTATATTATTATTGACTGTCCTCCTTCCTTGGGTATGTTAACAATCAATGCATTAACCGCCTCCAATAGCGTATTAATCCCTATACAAACAGAGTTCTATGCCTTAGAAGGTGTGAGCCAACTGGTGAAAACTATCGAGTTAGTACAAGAAGAACTAAATACAGAATTAGAATTAGAAGGTGTTGTGCTGACTATGTATAATGGTAGAACTAAGTTAGCGGTACAGGTGGCAGAAGAAGTAACGAATTACTTTGGCGATGCTGTATATACAACAACGATACCACGAAATGTGAAATTGGGAGAAGCTCCTAGCCATGGATTGCCAGTAGTTATCTATGATAAAAGATCTAAAGGAGCTGAAGTATATTGTGCCTTAGCACGGGAGGTAATTGAGCGTGGAGCTTAAGAAATCAAAAGGTGGTCTTGGTAAAGGCTTAGGGTCGTTTGGCTTGTCTGGTTCTTTTAAAGATGGTCATAAAAGTGGCTATGAAATGGATATTACTAAAATACAACCTAACCCTAATCAGCCCCGTAAACGCTTTACAGAAGAAGATATGGAAAGCCTAGTGGCATCGATTCAGGCTCATGGACTGATTGCACCTATTGCAGTTCGCAAAGTAGATGATCATTATGAAATTGTAGCTGGTGAACGTCGTTGGCGTGCGTGTCAACAAGCGGGATTGACTAAAATTCCTGTGGTAGTTCGTGACTATACAACAGAAGAAGTGAGTGAAATTGCCTTAGTAGAAAACTTGCAACGGCAGAATTTAAACCCCATTGAGGAAGCGTTTGGGTATCAGTATTTAATGGATACTTTCAAAAAAACACAGGAAGAAATCGCTATGACCGTAGGTCGTAGTCGTTCCTACGTGGCGAATATTGTGCGATTATTACAATTGCCAGAGTTCTTACAACAAGAACTAGAAACAAGTATGCTAACCGTAGGGCAAGCAAGACCGTTATTGGCGTTAGAGGGGGAACATTTACAATTACAAGCCTTAGAACGGATTAAGGAAAAAGATTTAAATGCCCGTCAAGTCGAACAACTAGTAAAAGAGCTACAGGCTGGCAAGAAACGATTCACATCGTCTCAGCCTCAACCAACAGCGGAGTTGCGCAAGTTAATGCAACGATTGAAAGATAGCTTAGGGACTCCAGTAGATATTCGTTTAAAAAATACGAAAAAAATACAAGGAACCATTGAAGTTTCTTTCAAAAGTGAAGAAGAATTAATGCGTTTAATTAGCTATATCGAAAGTGAATAGAAAGGAAGTCTATGGTATTAGAAACAACTAGAGGGAATCGCTTGCACATAGGCTTTTTTGGACGCTGTAATGCAGGTAAATCTACCTTGATTAACACGTTAACAGAGCAACAGATTTCTTTAGTATCTCCTATTGCAGGAACGACGACAGATCCAGTGTCTAAAGGGATGGAACTATTGCCCTTAGGCCCTGTCATGATCGTAGATACGGCAGGTATTGATGACACATCGGAATTAGGATTGTTGCGGGTAGAAAAAACGAAACAAGTATTGCCAACGATGAATTTAGCCGTGTATATGTTGCGCACAGATATGGATCCCATACCAGAAGATATAGAGTGGTTGCAGCAACTACAAAGTATCCATATACCTACGTTGGTGGTCATCAATGAAGTAGAAGGTCATCAAGGTTCTGACTTCATTAAATCCCACGGAGAATTACAACCTTATACATCTCAGATAGTAATAGCAGATGTCAACGATAGGGCAAACCGTATGACTTTGCTAGAGGCATTAAGTAAATTAAAACCTGTAGATGATGATGTACAATCTTTATTAGGTGGTTATATCGAAGAAAAAGATGTATTTGTCTTAGTATGTCCTATTGACGAATCGGCTCCTAAAGGTCGTATTATTTTGCCACAAGTGCAAATGATTCGAGAAATTTTGGACCATCATGGCATGGCTATGGTTTGCCAAGTAGAGGAACTAGCAACTACGTTGGAGCAATTACATAAGCCACCAAAATTAGTGATTACAGACTCTCAAGCTTTTGAGGCGGTGAGTCAAATTGTGCCAGAGGAGATAGCTTTAACAAGCTTTTCCATTTTGATGGCACGGTTTAAAGGAAAATTAAAAGATTTAGTGGCAGGTGTACACGCCATAGACCAATTACGAGCAGGCTCTAAGGTATTAATCAGTGAAGGGTGTACACATCGCCAACAATGTGAAGATATTGGAACGGTAAAGATTCCAAGATGGCTGAAAGCAAAAGGATACACAGACTTAGAACTAGAGTGGACTAGCGGTGGACATTTCCCTCATGACGTATCTAAGTATGATGTCATCATCCACTGCGGTGGCTGTATGTTGACACGTCGAGAGGTATTACGACGTATTGATGTAGCCTCTGTGCAAGGGGTTCCTATCGTTAACTACGGTGTATTGATAGCCTCTTTACATGGCATTTTACAACGTGCTATCAAGCCATTTGAACATGAATTAGAATAGAAAGGATTATTGTGTTAGAACAACTATTACCTTGGTTACCATGGATA
>CAUVRW010000084.1:0-5212 GCA_963554425.1 uncultured Veillonella sp. | reverse complement strand
GCCTAACTCTTCTAACAATTTTTGTATCATCAAACCCTCCCTTTCTACAATCTGTTTGTAGATTAATTTTCATACTAAATTACCATGAATTTAAGGTATAAAAATGTTGGAGGCTCTTTACTAAGAGTCCCCCAACATACTACTTAATCTTTTACGATCTTATCTTTCATTTGTTTTAATGGATGTGTCAAATCAATGTTGCCATAGGTCGGTAAGGTCACTCCTTTTACCTTAACATACACTTTATGTACACCATCAAATTCTACAGCCGTATTCACAATAGCTGCGATACGAAGAGTAGCTGTTAAACCTGTTGCATCCTGCAAAAAGTCATCATTTAATACCACGGTAACTGTATCATCATGTTTCGCCGTTTCTACTACTTTTGTGCCTTTTGCAAAGACTGGATAGTCAGCACGACCATCTTGCTCAATCATCAAATTTATGGCATCTTTTACCGTTTTACGCTCTTTATCTATCGTAAGCGGTTGTGGCATTACGCCCTTCCCATCTTGTCGCGGTACATAGACCACAATTTTTGTCATTTTATCCATCGACTTCTTATCTTGCGACGCAGAAGATTGTGCTGTTGTTTGTTTCCCTAAATCTACTTTCAAATCTTGAGAATTACAACCTGCCAATGCGATGACACATACGCTCATCATAGCCACTAAGCCATAGCGTAATGATTGTTTCATGAATTAACCTCCAAAATATAGTTCCAAACCTTTCGCTAATTCATTAGCAAATGCTTGTCGTGTAGATGATTCTTTTAAATGACCTTCCTCCTTAGGATTTGAAATAAACCCTAACTCTACCAATATAGATGGCATAAAAGAGTGTCGTAATACATAAAGATTGCCTGGTTGAATACCACGATCACCATTAAATCCACTATGATCAGCAATCTGACCTTGTACAGAAGAAGCTAATTTTTTCGACTGCTCAGATCCATCAAAATAATAAGTAGCGATACCACCTACATTAGGATTTGAAAAAGAATTAATATGGATACTAATAAATGCATCAGCTTGATTACCATTCGCCACATTGACACGGGCTTGTAATTCATCCACACCACTCGCATGTGGACCATACACATCCACATCTGTAGTACGAGTCAAGATGACCTTAGCGCCCTTTGCTTCTAAGATAGATTTTAAATACTCAGCGATAGGCAAAGTCACTTGTTTTTCTTGTAATCCCGTTGGCCCAATGGCACCTGGATCACTTCCACCGTGGCCTGGGTCTAATACGATAGTTTTACCACTAATACCACCTGTGGTTCGATAATTGACCACTTGTGGAATTGGTTTTTCAGGCACTGTGGGCAACGTAATCTGTTGCTTCGGTGCTGGTTTAGACTCCGTTTTAGCTGGTGGATTCGACTTCGATGTAGCCGGTTTAGCTATTAGTTTTTCCGCTGCTTTTGCAGTAGGCTTTACCTCTACTTTTGGTGCTTCCTTAGCGGGAGCTTTTGCCTCTGTAGCCTTAGCTGGTGCTTTATCAGCCACTGGAACTACTGGCTTTTTACCGTAATAATTCTCCCGTGGGGCTACCCCTTTTTTCTGAATATCCACCACCATGCGATATGGTTTGTTATTAACTGTATCTTTTTTTAGGGTAAATACTTTCAAATCTTCTACATCGATTGCCTTCGGTGTTTCAATTTTCACTACCGTATCTGATCCTGACTGTGAAAGTGTGGCACTCTTTGCAATGCCATCGTCCATCACAATCGATGTAGGTATCCCTGTAAGCATGGCATTTTTCAAAACCAATGTGGTAGATGTACCACTGGCACTAATAGATGCCGTCGCATGAACGGGGCTAGACAAGCTAAAGACCATTCTCACAAAAGGGATGGGCGCATCATTTCTCGTCACCCAATGAAGATCTGTCACATTTGCAGCCTTTGTGGCTCCAAATAGGACTGGTAACACCAATACTAACATACCCAAAAGGGCAAATAACTTACGCAAATATCTCACTCCAATCTATGTTGCACTGGATAGTTTTCCTTTAGACAGCATCTTAATTATACCACACTTACCAAGTCCATACATGAAAAATTAGTGAAAATTATTCTTTTTTCTAATTTCATCAAACTTACAGCTGTTTCCTATCCTTTTGATTTGAAAGTACCCTCTCTCATCGTCAACCTATGGCTAACATTCACTCCTATACAAAAGAAACATAAGCAGGCTTTTTTTATCACCATTGACTACATTACCTACTTATGTTTCCTACTTTTTATATGTATTTATTACGTAGAACGTACCACTCGAGCATTCATAATCTACTTGTAAACCTCTAATAGTAGTAATCTACAAATAAGTTATAAATTTATTATTTTAGCGGCTACGCTGTTTGTTTTCCGTTACGGTTCATAATATAGTATAGTACAGCACCTACTACTAAACCGCCAAGTCCCCAAAATACTTTTTCCAAGGAAGATTGTGTTAACAACCAAATACTAACTACAACTGCTAATACTGGAATCACTGGTCCCAATGGAACACGGAATGTTCTAGCCATATCTGGGCGTTTGCTTCTGAATACAAGTACTGCTAAGCAGGTAGGCAAGTATTGCGCAAAACGAGATACTACGGAGATAGCTGCCAATTTTTCAAAACTGCCAGTCCAAGACAATACAACGGCAAATACGACTGTAACAATGATCGCTACATAAGGAGCATCTTTTTTATTACGTTTAGACACTACTTTAGGAATCAATCCATCATCTGCCATAGCCACCCCAGAACGTGGCGCCAAGAAAGAAGATGCTACATTGATACCGCCGATAGAAATCAGTGTACCCGCTGTAACAATAGCTTTCGCTAAAGGTCCCATGAATACGAACGCCGCATCTGCCACTGGAGTTTTAGAAGTTACAAGAGCATCCCCCATAATACCAATGCAAATTGCTTGGATTAAGATATACACAATGGATACTAGTGTTAACACAAGAATAATCGCTTTCGGCACATTGCGTTCAGGCTTTTCCATATCTTCCGCCGCTACTGCAATGGATTCAAATCCTGTGAAAGCATAGAAAATAATCAATGCTGCCGCACCAAAGCTGGCTTGTGTTATGTCTGGTACAGATTCCATTGGCACGAAGTTAACACCTTTCACATAGAAAATACCTACTAGGATAAAGAAAATCAACGGCAACAATTTACCAATAGTTACGATATTGTTGATGATTTTAGAAATCTTAACCCCCATGATATTCATGATACCAAGTACCACAATTATCAATGTAGCAATGACATTTTTTCCCATTTCTGTACTTGCTGGTTCCCATACTGCCCCTAGAGCGGTAGCAAATCCAACAGCCATAGCAGACCAAGCAATTGTAGCGATGGCCCATTTCATAAAACCTACTTCAAAGCCTACGAAGTTACCAAATGCTTCTTTCGCATACACATACGGACCACCGTTCTTATTGAACATACCGCCCATTTCAGCAAAGCATAAGGCAATAGACATAACCAACAGCGCATCGAATACGATAACCCATAAACTATTTACGCCTACTAATGCAGCCGCTTTACCTGGAAGCAGGAAGATTCCTGTACCGATAATTGCATTTACCCCTAAAAGTATGATACTCATAAGGCCTAGCTTGTTATTTAACATACTACTTTCTCCTAAACTGTCTCCTTTCAATGCTTACAGTTGTACTACTAGAATGTATATCCATAAGATATACACATACTTTCACGTCATATTAAAACAATGCGTGAGCAATAAAATAACCTACAACACAGCTTGTGAATACTCCAATCAAACCTGGTAAAATAAAGCTATGATTAATAACAAATTTACCAATTCGCGTTGTACCAGAGCGGTCAAATCCAATACATGCTAAGTCAGACGGATATGTTGGTAACACAAAGTACGCATAACATGCAGGAATGAAAGAAAGTATAATCAATGGTTCTACACCAACGCTTAAACCCATAGGCACTACGATAGCAAGTGCTGCTGCTTGAGAGTTTACTAGCTTAGAAATAATAAACAATACAATAGCATAGGTCCACGGATGCTCTACTACAATACTAGAAAGAGTCGTTTTAAATTGTGGAATATATGCACCAAAGTAGGTTTCTGCCATCCAAGCTACACCGTATACAGATACAACGGCAATCATACCAGATTTAAAGACAGATCCACTAGTTACATCGCTTACTTTTACTTTACATACAAGAAGAATTAATGCTGCCATTACAAGCATTGCAATTTGAATTGTAGGAGTCATAGACAATGGTTTCCATAAACCTTTTGCATTAGGAACTAATGGCAATAATTGGTTAGGGAAACTACCGAATAGAGCGATGACTAAAATGCCAAGTAAGAAAATGATAGTTGCCCAATATGCTGTGCGAGGAAGTTCTTTCACAACACTAGCTTCTTTATTTTCTTCATAGATATAGGCACGTTGCTCAGGATCTTGAATACGAGCTTGGAACTCAGGGTCATTAGCCAACTCTTTACCACGGCGCATACTCCAGATACCGGCTATAATAACGCCAGCAAATGTAGCTGGAATCGTGATAGATAAGATTGTCACTACACTAGCGTGGAAATTGACAGCTCCCAACATAGCCACCATGGATACTACAGCTACTGAGGCTGGTGACGCACAAATCCCCATTTGAGACGCCACAGATGCCACCGCCATTGGGCGTTCTGGACGGATGCCTTCTTTAATAGAAATATCATAGATAATTGGGAACATCGTATATACTACGTGACCTGTTCCGCATAACACAGTTAAGAACCATGTTGTGATTGGTGCTAAAATAGTAATTTGTTTTGGATTACTACGTAGAAATTTTTCTGCGTATACAAGCATAACATCCAACCCTTTGGAGGCTTGTAAAAAACCAGAACATGTTACTACTGCCATAATCGTTAGCATTACATCAATTGGTGGTTTACCCGGTACAAGACCAATTACGAATACGTAAATAGCAAGACCGATACCAGATACAGCAGCTAATCCTAAGCCACCGTGTCTTACACCAACAATTAAGCAAGCTAACAATAAAATAAATCCGAATAAAATAATCATAAAATTACTCAATCCTTTCTAATAAAAAACACTTGCCGTAATCATTATACGGCAAGTGGCTCAATAAAAACAGTGATAAACCGCTTCTATAGGATATATTTTACATGAAAGTTGGTTATGGTTTACAGC
>CAUVRW010000083.1:0-5250 GCA_963554425.1 uncultured Veillonella sp. | reverse complement strand
GCCTAAACAAGCAAAGGCAACCATTTTCTTCGTTTTTTCTACCGACAATGGCTCATAATGGCCATCCCGTTTCTTGATCATAATGCTCATGAGTGTCTCCTTTTTCTGACGATGTCGTTTTTGTATTCATTGTAAAGAGTATGCACATATATTGAATATATGTGAAAGCATATCCGGCTAACATATGTATTAGGCCTTGACCATAAAAGGACTCCCATTTACAACGTGTAAATGAGAGTGCATAGATATGTTTTCACACGGACTCAATATCAATATATTGTATAGCGATGAAGCACTTTGGCACAACATCTTCTAAAATTATACTATAGGAGTCGTTTTTTCACAACGCCCTCAGCATGTCAAAAATGCATACCATAATGAGGAAAAAATACTTTACAAAATATAGTGAGTAAAAATGTGCTGATCTTATATAACCTAAGTATGGGGAGGGATATAGGCTACTGATAGAAACTAGTTAAAGGATTAAACAACACGTCCAATTAGAGAGTATCATCAGTGAATGAGAGGGGAGATAGTGATTAGAGGGGGGAGGAGATGGAAAAAAATAGATATGACTTGTATGTGATATGTGATAAAAATCAATATATTGTATTATAAATTTAAGTCATAGTGTTAATGCTAAAAAAGTATAAATGGATATGAAAAAAATTAATGAGAAAAAATATCACATAGAAAAAAGAAAACCTTTTAAAAGCATTTTACTAATGCGTTTTGGAAGTAAAATTTAATAATGACAAAAAATTATAAAACCTAAAAAATTGTGTAATAATAAGATAATTGAGGGAAAAGATAAAAGTACACTGTATAAGTATAAATTGCATGGAAATTAGCTTGAAATAATAGTATTGTTATATACTTATATAAAACCTATGAAAAACGTTATCAAAACCGCTTAATCCCTTGTAAAAAAGGGGTTTTTAAGGGGTGGTGTGACAATTGTAACACTTTGAAATAGCGTATATAATAAGGCTATAGATTGATGCATATGTCAGTCATATATGCAGTTAAACATAGTTCCTTATTTCAGAACAGTATGTAAGAGGTATAGTTCAAAATAAGACAAGTGTTTTTGAGGAGGTACGTATGGAACAATATGATGTTCTCGTAGTAGGTAGTGGTGGAGCAGGCCAACGAGCTGCTTTAGAAGCTGCACGACGCGATGGTTTGCGTGTAGCATTGATCACAAAAATTTTCCCAACACGTTCTGCCACAGCAATGGCACAAGGTGGTGTTAATGCGGCGTTAAATAACGTAGCAAAAGAAGACTCCACAGAAGTTCATACATTCGATACTGTAAAAGGTTCTGACTATCTTGGCGACCAAGATGCTATCGAATTCTTCTGTCAACGTTGCCCAGAAGGCGTATTAGAAATGGATTTCATGGGAACTCCTTTCTCTCGTACAGACGAAGGTAAAATCGCACAACGTAACTTTGGTGGACAATCCTATCCACGTACATGCTACAGTGCGGATAAAACTGGTCACGTGATTCTTCATACAACATATGAACAATGTCTTAAAGAAGGCGTGCATTTCTTACAGGAATGGTACCTATTAGATATCGTTGTAAAAGACGGTAAAGCTGGTGGTGCTATTATCTGGAATATGAAAAAAGGTAAAGTAGAAATTATCAAAGCTAAATCCATCGTATTATCCACTGGTGGTGCTGGCCGTGTATTCTGGACTCGTACAACTAACCCATTCCTTTCCACTGGTGATGGCATGGCAGTAGCTTTCCGTGCTGGTGTAGGCTTGAAAGATATGGAAATGATCCAATTCCATCCAACTGGTCTTGGTAAAACTGGTATCTTGATGTCTGAAGCTGTTCGTGGTGAAGGCGGATACTTGTTAAACGTTGAGGGCGAACGTTTCATGAAAAAATACGCTCCTAACAAAATGGAATTAGCGTCTCGTGACGTTGTTGCAAAAGCAATCGAAGATGAAATCGCAGCTGGTCGTGGTTTCAATGGTTCTGGTCTTGATGCATACGTAGTAGCTGACCTTCGTCACTTAGGACCTGAAGTTATCATCGAAAAACTTCATGGTATCCGTGACTTGGCTCTTTGCTTTGAACATTGCGATCCATTAACTGATCCAGTGCCAATTCGTCCTACTTGCCATTACATCATGGGCGGTATCGACGTAGTTGACTACAAAACTTGTGCAACAGAAATCCCTGGTATCTTCGCATCTGGTGAAGCTTCTTGTATCTCTATCCATGGTGCTAACCGTTTAGGTGGTAACTCCTTGGCAGACGGCGTTGTATTCGGTAAAGTATCCGGTGCAGGCGCTGCTGACTATGCGCAAGCTAGCACATTCGCAGATTGCGATGCTGAATTACAAGCAAAAGCTGAAGAATGGGAAGCTAAATTCGTTGAAGTTACATCCCGTACTTCTGGTCGTCCAGTAGCTGAAATTCGTGATGAATTGGCAGTAGCTATGTGGAATAAAGTAGGTATCTTCCGTAACGAAGCAGGTATCACAGAAGCTCTTGAAGTAATCGAACGTTTAACTAAAGAGTATGAAACTTGCTACGTAGGTGATTCCAACCGTACTTACAACATGGCATTCGTTAACTACGTAGAAATCAAATCTATGTTAACAGTTGCGAAAGCTATTGCATTAGGTGCGTTAAACCGTAAAGAATCCCGTGGTGCTCACGTTCGTGAAGAATTCCCTAAACGTGATGATTCCCAATATTTAAAACATACAATTTGGAAACTTGGCGCAAATGGCGAATACGAAATGTCCGAACGCGATGTAGTGTTCACTAAATACGAACCACAAGAAAGGAAGTACTAAGATGAGACAAATTACTTATCATATCCACCGCTTTAACGAAGGCCGCGCGTATGTACAGTCTTATACTTTCGATTATGAAGCAGACCGTACTATCCTTTGGGGCTTACAAAAAATTAAAGATACATTAGATCCAACATTAACTTTCGTAGCAGCTTGCCGTTCCGCAGTATGTGGCGCTTGCTCCGTGAAAGTTAACGGTCAAGCAATGCTTGGTTGTGAAGCTAAAATCGACGAAATTACAGAACGTTTCGGTTCTGACGAAATCACAGTAGCACCAATCGGTAACTTTGATGTCATCCGTGACTTAGTAGTTGACTGGGAAGCAAAAGTTAGCCGCTTGAAAGAAGTAGCTCCTTGGATCTTCGTAAAACCAGAATTCACTACTAAAACTGGTACTCGTCAAACAGCTGCAGATTTCAAAAAATTCGTTATGAACACAGAATGTATCCTTTGCGGATGCTGTGCTTCCGAATGTAACAAATTGTCTGCTAATCGTGAAGACTTCTTAGATCCATATGTATATACAAAAGCTAACCGCTTTGTAATGGATTCCCGTGATGTGTCTCCAATGGCGCATACTACACCAGCTTTCAATCATGGCTTGTGGAAATGTGTACATTGCATGAACTGTATCACTCGTTGTCCTAAACATTTGAAACCAGAAAAAGATATTTCCAACCTTCGCCGTGTAGCGACAGAAGCTGGCTTGTCCAACAAAGGTACTCGTCATGCTATCGCGTTCAAACAAGACTTGTTAAAAACTGGTCGCCTAAACGAAGTAACAATGAGCTTGAAAACAGACGGATTATTAGATTCCGCAAAACAAGGTCTATACGCTCTTCGTTTATGGAAACATGGCAAAATCAATCCATTCGAATTGGTAGTTCCTCATAAACCAGTAAATGGTATTGAAGGTGTTCGTACAATCGGTCGTGCAGTAGAGGAGGCTGGAAAATAATGAAATACGGATTTTTCCCAGGTTGCGTATTAGAAGGCGCATCTAAAGAAGACTACTTAGCAACCGTTGCAGTAGCGAAAAAATTAGGTATCGAAATCCAAGAATTAGACGGATGGACTTGCTGCGGCGCATCCCACGTTCAAGATATCGATCCATTATTGACTCTTTCCACTAACGCTCGTAATATCGCGTTGGCTGAAAAAGAAGGTCTAGATATTCTTACAGTTTGTAACACTTGTACGTTAATGCTTCGTGAAGCTAAAAAAGAGCTTGATGAGCATGAAGTAACTCGTCAAAAAGTAAACAACATTCTTGGCGAAGCAGGTATGAACTATAAAGGTACTAGTGAAGTAACACATTTCTTGTGGGTGCTTATCCGCGAATATGGTTTAGATAATTTGAAAGCAAAAGTGACTCGCCCATTGACTGGCCTTCGCGTTGCTGAATATTATGGTTGCCATATCCTTCGTCCAGAAGAAGAAATGGGCTTTGAAGATATGCAAATCCCAACAAGCTTGGCAGACTTGATTACAGCATTAGGTGCGACTCCAATTGATTTCTCCCGTAAATTAGATTGCTGTGGTTTCCATGCAGTATACCCTGCACATGATTCTGTAATGCAAATGACTGGTTCTATCAATGCAGATGCGCAAAAAGAAGGTGCTGATTGTGTCGTAACACCATGCCCACTTTGCCAAATGCAATTGGATATGTTCCAAAAAGAAGCAAAAGCAACTGTTCCAATGAATGGTGATATGCCTATCATCCACATGAGCCAATTAATTGGTCTTGCATTGGGTTGCACTCCAGCAGAAATGGGTATGACAGATCGTCACTTGGCAAGCACTGCTTCCTTGAACCGTTTCTTATAATCAGAAATATAATCATATCACACAAACTTACAACAGGTTGTCCTTCGGGGCAACCTGTTTTTTCATCTATTCTTGGGGTATAGGCCCAAATGAGTTGGTTTTAATAGTGATGAGCTTAGTTACATGCTTGGTTTATTGAATGTTAAAGTTGCTTTAATAAGTGTCGAGGATGATAAAGAGAGGGGGGCTTGATAATAAACCAAGTCAAAAGCGGATATTATTCTATAGTCATCTTTTAAAAATAATATATAACTACTATAGTATGATAGGTTTAATAAGCGAACATATATATTGAAAATATAGAACAAATATGCTATTATACTCCTATAGAGGAGGGATAGTATGGCAGTGTATATGTGCTTAGATTTGAAGAGTTTTTATGCGTCTGTGGAATGTGCAGATTTAGGGGTAGATCCTTTCACTACGCCATTAGTTGTAGCAGATGCATCACGTGGGCTAGGGGCGATTACACTGGCTATTTCTCCGGCACTCAAGCGATTAGGTGTCAAGAATCGATGTCGTTTGTTTGAGATTCCCTCCAACATTGAGTATATGGCAGTGAAACCTAGAATGCGACGATATATGGAGGTATCTGCC
>CAUVRW010000082.1:0-5255 GCA_963554425.1 uncultured Veillonella sp. | reverse complement strand
ATTCGATAATTTCATGTGAGGTGAATGATGAATTTATTAAATGAAATATTACGACATAATCGAGAATTTTTGGATAGTACTAGCCAAGAACATGGAGATGAACCTCCAACAGTGAGCAAGGTGCCAACCCGTGAAATTGCAATATTAACTTGTATGGATACGCGATTGGTAAACTTTATGGAACAAGCCCTTGGCATTGAACGAGGTCATGCAAAAGTGATTAAATCGGCGGGCAACTCCATTTCAGGTATGTTCGACAGCGTGGTACGTAGTTTGCTTGTGTGTATTTACGAGTTAGGCGTATCTGAAATTTTTGTTATCGGTCACTACGAATGTGGCATGGCAAAAACGACTTCTGAAAGCTTAACTACAGCTATGTTATCTAGAGGTGTTTCTCCAGATGCAATCCAAATGGTTCGTCATGAATTAGAGCATTGGGCTGATGGATTTTCACACCCAGTGGACAATGTACAAGAAACAGTTAGCATGCTTCGTATGAACCCGTTGATTCCTAAGGATGTAGCAGTTCATGGATTGATGATGCATCCAAATTCTGGAGAAGTAGAAGTGGTAGAAGTTGGCTATGAACTATAAAAAGTGATTGACAAATAGAATCAACTTGTGGTATCCTTAATGGGTATCATGGAGGATTACTCAAGAGGCTGAAGAGGACGGTTTGCTAAATCGTTAGGTCGGGTTACCGGCGCTAGGGTTCGAATCCCTAATCCTCCGCCACAGACAAGAGCACATATGCAAGCATGTGTGCTTTTTTGTTTTCTCAAAAGTCAAAAATCGTCAAATAAACGTCAAAAAGTTATAATTTATATGCGTTCTAGTTATAATTAAATTTGATTTAATAAAAAGACTATAAAAAGTGTTATAAAAAATAGTTTATGAGATAATAACTATCTGTCATTTCACAAAATAAGCAGACTCTTGTATACTACAGTCATGCAATAAGAACACACACTCTAAGGTGTGTATACAAGGAAGGAAGTAACTAATATGAGTTTAGTATCAGCATGGATAGAAAATTTAAAAGAACATCGTTTAGAAGCATGTGAAGCAAGCCAATGCAAAGATAATAGCATTAAAGGCTGGCCACATCCTTGGACTTCTGAATTACAAGATGAAGAAGTTGTAGAAGTATTTGTAGCAGAATGCTGCAACAATTAATTTAGCGTACTTTCCCTTTATATAGAGGACTCCAACAAGAAGCACAAAAAACCACGGTGAAGGAAGACACCGTGGTTTTTTGTTGCTCTTTTGGAAAATCTCATATCATTTGTTCATCAGAGTTAGATCAGAAATTTTATTAGTCTATTACATAACTGATTGATGTGTTGTGGGAGGAGTTGGCCTGCAGTAACTCTACCATTCTATTACCAATTGCATATATGTGACATCTAAACATCAGTCTTCAGCTATATCAGCAACATATGGTAGTTCTACCATACGAACTTCTTGTAATTGCCAAGTTAAGTTACCACCAGTTAGATTCGTCAAATCAGCTTCTAAGGAGGTCACAGCTTCTGGTTCTACATAGATTTCAATAGATACTAGATCTGTAAACGATGCTGTATAGTGAAGTGCTAGAGTTTGTAGTTGGCGCTCTATGGCTCCAAAGTTAGAATAATTTATGGAGATAGTCACAATTTGACGAGGTGCAATGAGTAGTTTAGGTCCTTCTTGGACAGCCTTGGCTGCACTATGAGAGTACGCACGAATGAGTCCTCCTGCACCTAACTTAATACCTCCGAAATAACGAGTAACCACGACAGCCACATTTGTAATGCCTGTCTTTTTTAATACTTCTAGCATCGGTTTTCCTGCCGTCCCTGAGGGCTCTCCATTGTCAGAGGAACGCTGCTGTTCTTGGCGAGGGCCGATAGCATAGGCGGTGCAGTTGTGAGTAGCATCCCAAAATTCTTTGGATATACGTTGGATAAATGTTTGTGCTTCTGCTTCAGTAGTAACAGGAGCGATAGTAGAAATGAAACGTGACTTTTCGATACTATATTCAGTTCTAAACTCATTGGCTATAGTGATATAAGATTGGGGGATATCTGACATAGAAACTCCTGTATATGAATAATAAATATTAGTTTACAATCCTTGTGTATCTATAGTATAACATAAGTTAGTGGAACACTGTTGCTATGCGAAATATAGAGTGTTAGATCTGTATAATCGGACAGCGTAACACGGACAGGATACAATAGTTTGTGTAAATACGGTGGGTTTAGACAATCGATAGCTATCAAATCGGTGTAAGCCACATACTGCAAGATTTGTATAAGAAATATACTGTTAAATTTGTATAGGGTATATACTATGAAAAAGGTTGGATATATGTTAATATATTCATAGTAATAAATATAGGTATCTTTCACATAGAAGCATATAGCATGAGGAGGAAGTATGCATAAAGAAGAATTTTCTATTATTGGCATGCACTGCGCTGCTTGCGTAGGGCGTGTAGAAAAAGCAGTTAGCAAATTAGATGGTGTAGAAGATGTGAAAGTCAATTTGCTCACCAATAAAGGAACCGTAACGTATACAGAAGGTAGCACAATAGGTGCGACAGAAGTCATCGCAGCCATTGAAAAAATAGGATTTGGGGCTCATGTGGCTACAGATGAAGGTGTGGCGGTAGAGCAGCCATCCCATAAAAAGCAATACATACGCTTAGGTGTGGCAGCCCTCATGGCAATCCCTATGATGGTATCCATGATGGGTCACTATTTATGGCATTGGCCGATGTTATCTCATGAAATTGAATTAGTCTTAGCTACGATCGCTCAATTTGGGGCGGGCTGGATTTTTTATACTAGTGCCTTTGCAGCCATTCGTAGTGGTACACTTACTATGGATGTACTAGTGGCATTGGGCACTTCCGTAGCCTATGGATTTAGTATCTATCAAATGGCAGTAGGGAATCATGATGTCTATTTTGAAACCTCGGCGTGGCTCATTACTTTCATTTTGCTAGGCAAATTATTAGAGGAGATTGCTAAGGGTCGTACGTCCGAGGCAATCCAAAAATTAGTGGCATTACAACCTAGCGTGGCCCATGTGGAACGCAATGGGGAGTGGATGGATATTCCTACGAAGGAGATTGTCCTAGGTGACAAAATCCAAGTACGGGCCGGCGAAAAAGTGCCAGTAGATGGAATTATTTTAGAAGGTCATTCCACAGTGGATGAGGCTATGTTGACAGGTGAAAGCGTACCTGTAGAAAAAGGTCAGTCTAGTCAAGTCATAGGCGCCACAGTTAACATGTCGGGCACATTTATTATGAAAGCCACTGCTATTGGGGAGGAAACTATGTTATCCCAAATCATCAAAGTAGTGGAACAAGCACAAGCATCTAAAGCGAGCATTCAGCGTATCGCGGATGTGGTAGCATCCTATTTTGTACCGGTAGTCATCGGTATTGCCATTCTTACCATGATTATTTGGTATTTTGCATTAGGATCTACGGTAGGAGAAGCTTTATTATATGGCACAGCTGTGCTTGTAATTGCCTGCCCGTGCGCCTTGGGGTTGGCGACACCCACATCCATCATGGTAGGTTCAGGCCTTGGGGCAGAACATGGTGTGCTTATTAAAAGCGCAGAATTTTTAGAAAAAGCAGGTCATATCAATGCCATCATCATGGATAAAACTGGGACTTTAACAGAAGGAAAGCTATCTGTTACGAAAGTGATATATACAGCAGGTGATGAAATGTATAACTTGGCTTTCACAGTGAATCTTGAAAAAGGTTCTACTCACCCTATTGCACAAGCCATTGCTAAATACGGTGCTAGCAAAGGCGTGCCACAAATGATCGTGAAAGACTTCCAAGATATTCCAGGAAAAGGATTGGAAGGACGTATAGCGGATAAATTGATTCGGGTTGGTCATACTCGATGGATGCAAGAACTAGGTGTTGATATCACGCCATGGCAAGCGGAGATCCACAGTCTGGAAGAACAAGGCAATTCTGTATCCGTCTTGTTAGTAGACGGCACAGTACACGGTATTTGGGCTGTAGCAGATACATTGCGTCCAGAAACTCCTGAGGTTGTAAAGGCTTTACAAGAGCAAGGCATCGATGTGTGGATGGTCACAGGAGACAATGCGCGCACAGCTAACTATATAGCTGCCCAAGCAGGAATTACTCACGTAGTAGCGGAAGTACTGCCACAAGATAAAGCAAATACCATCGCCACATTACAAAGTCAAGGAAAATCCGTTGGCATGGTGGGAGATGGTATCAATGATGCGCCAGCTTTAGCGCTAGCAGATATTGGATTTGGTATCGGTCATGGTACGGACGTAGCCATTGAGGCGGCGGATATCGTATTAGTGCGAAATGATTTGCGCACCTTAGTACAAGCCGTGACGATTAGTCGTAAAACGATGACAAATATTAAACAAAATTTATTCTGGGCATTGATCTTTAACTGCATTGGTATTCCATTGGCAGCCATAGGGTATTTGAGCCCTATCATTGCCGGAACCGCTATGGCATTTAGCTCTGTTACGGTGGTGAGCAATGCATTGCGATTAAAACGTGCAAAAGTGTAATCATCGGCCTATATGATGATCCGAAGAAGTTCATAACTTTATTGTAATATCTATGTAATAGGGCTTAGATGAACATTCACCGTATACCGTATGATATACAATAGAAAAGGACTATAATAAATACGAGCTGGCTACGATTTATTATAGTCCTTTTTGTGATTGTTATACAAAATGCTGGAATTATGTATATAAGAGTGGTCAGTAATAGTTTTTAGCACAAAAATAGAACCCCAACTCAAGGGAAGAAGAGTTGGGGTTTTGTTTCGGACATCGTCCTATCTATTTCACTCAAAGGTTGGGGTATATTCTAATAGTATGGGCGTACGTATTTGAATCAACCTTTTTTGTGCTTACATTTACCAGCTGTGTTGCCGCTCATAATGCGGTTGAACATAGCATGGATTTCCTCGGAAGATTGACCTTCTTCACGAGCTGCTTCAATATGACGCATTGCCATATCGTAGCGTGCTAATTTTTCTGGATCGTTCGCGTAAAATTCGCGACCTTTGTGTCCACATGCCATAGGAATAGCCTCCTTTTACAATATAGTTTATACTTATTAACTTGCTCATTGAGAACTCCTGTACATCTTGTACCTGTCCTCTGTTATTATAATAAAGTATATGCTTGTGGTGGAGTCAACAAATAAAAAGAATTATTTTTAAAATTTTTCATATCTG
>CAUVRW010000081.1:0-5338 GCA_963554425.1 uncultured Veillonella sp. | reverse complement strand
GTATTAAAATTTCTCATCCAATTTGCAACAACAAAACATAGATTATTTATTTTAATAGTTTTAATTTTTTGTAGAAGCACTAAAACCCTAGATTTTATTAGACTTTTTACCACTAACACAATTATGACATAAGACCCACATTCAGGAAGATAAAAGCCACACTTTTCAATGGAAATTTCTTTTATAGATTTTTCCATTCGTCCACCTTTAAGACGATTATATTCAGCTTCCTCTCCTGTTTTCTCCACCATTTCTTAGGAGACAATGTAAAGGAATTACATCCAGCTTCCTATTTAATTCAGTCGAATTTGACCGAATTAAAATTATTAGTCAATTTTACTTATTAATATACCGTTATTGTAGCATACAATTATTGATTTATATACTAACACCATCAGTACATATCCCAACTTAAAAAATCGGCATAGTCAATGCTTATGACTATGCCAATTTACAAGATGATAACTACCTTATTAAGTTTTATTCAAGTGCTACAATAGTCCCTGTATCCGTATATAAGGATACTCCCCTACTTCTACATCTGTTTTGACAGCAAACACTGTTTCTAGTAAGTCTTCTGTCATTACCTCTTTAGGAGATCCATCTGCTAAGATATTTCCTTTGTACAAGACTCCAATGCGATGGGAATACTGCGCAGCCTGATTCAATTCATGAAGAACCATGACAACGGTTAACCCTTCACGGCGATTTAAGTCTTGTAATAATTCCATAATCTCCAATTGGTGGTTTATATCTAAATATGTAGTAGGTTCATCTAAAATCAATACTTTCGGCTCTTGTGCTAGCGCCATGGCAATCCATACACGTTGCCGTTCCCCACCGGATAAGGAAGATACTAGTTGATTGCGCAAATGGCTAACTTGTGTGGCCTCTAAGGCAGCATCTACCACTTCTTTATCATGGGCTCCTTGTTGCTTCCACCACGATTGATAAGGAAAACGTCCGCAGTTGACAAGTTCTTCGACCAACATATCTTTTGGGATAGATGGTACTTGTGGTAAGAATGCCATATAGCGAGCTAATTCTTTATTAGAATAGTCTGTTGCTGCTTTCCCTGCAATCTGGATAGTTCCTGTACTTTTAATAGCGCTGGTAATAGCATGTAACAAAGTACTTTTACCGCAACCATTCGGACCAATTAAGGTAGCAATTTCTCCTTCGTACACTGTCCAATCTATGCCCTTCAAGACTTCTTTTTCACCAAAAGAGACACGACAATCTTTCACAGAAATTACTGATTTCATTAGTCATCCCTCCTCAATAAATATAAGAAGAATGGAGCCCCAAAGAAGGCCATAATAATGCCCACGGGAATTTCAATAGGACTAAACAGTGTGCGTCCCACCGTATCGCTAATGACTAGTACAAAAGCCCCCAAGAAGGCAGATCCTGGTAACAGGAATCGATAATCTGTACCCAACATCATGCGAGCGATATGAGGAATGATAAGTCCTACGAAACCAATCAAGCCCGCTACTGATACGGCACTCGCTGCTAGGAGTGCTGCCACAGCAGTCATCATAAATCGTGTTTTTTCAACGGCTAAGCCTAAACTACGAGCTGTTTCATCACCTAGGCTGAGTATGGTCAATCGTTTTGCCCCTAAGAATGCAAATACTAACCCCCCTATCGTATAAGGAATTAACACATACACTTGTGGCCAACTGCGGGCGGCAAGACCACCTACCATCCATAATAAAGCCCCTTGTACGCGATCACCATAGAACACGAGAAGAGCAGATATCATGGAGCCTAAGAATGCAGCCACTGCCACACCTGCCAAGATAATACGACTGGGACGTATGCCCTGTTTCCAGGCTAAGGCATACACCAGAATAGCCGCTGTCAAAGCCCCAATAAAGGCGATAAACGGCACTGCATATTCTAGGTAGGGAAATAAAATTAATACTATAACACCAGCTAATCCTGCGCCTGAGGAAACCCCTACAATTTGCGGATCTGCTAATGGATTTTTCATAACTGCTTGTAAGATAGCACCTGCTACAGCTAGATTCGAGCCTACTAGGGCCGCGACTATATTTCTCGGCAAGCGAATGTTCCATATAACTAGTGAGTTCGTATCAGATAATGTGGGAGACCACAATGTATGCCAAATTTGAGCCAATGTAGTCTGGGCGGACCCAAATACTAATGATAAGATGAGGGCAGCAATCGCTGCTGCCCCAAACACTAGAACGAGAAACATACGCCATGCATTGCGTGTTTGACTCGTTCTATTCATTATTTCTTTTCTTTTCCTTCTACAAATAACATGTCGTTACGTTTTACATCTGTGTAGAACAATGCGTTAACAACGGATGCAGCAATGGAGCTACCACCTTTGTTACCTTGAATTGTAATGTAAGGAACTGGAGATACTTCTGCCAAATAATCTTTAGATTCTGCAGCACCTACGAAGCCTACTGGAATCCCGATGATTAAAGCAGGACGAATACCTTCTTCTAAGGCAAGGCGCAATACTTCGTATAAAGCAGTTGGTGCATTACCGATCGCCACGATTTGGCCTTCTAATTCTTTACCGAATGTACGCATCGCAGCAATAGAGCGTGTCACGCCTAATTCTTTTGCCATTTCAGCCACTTTTTCGTCACGAATTAAGCAATGTGCTTCACTGTTATGAAGTTTCAATGCTGGTTTAGAAATACCTGTGCGCACCATTTCCACGTCAGTGTAAACATGAGCGCCATTATTAACAGCTGCAATACCTGCCGCTACAGCGCCTTCACTAGTACGGAATAATTTCGCATATTCTACGTCACCAGACGCATGAATGGTACGAGATACCACACGAATTTCGTCCTCAGTAAATCCCATGTCTTTCACATATGGGTAAATAATTTCCATACTTTTATCTTCAATTGCTTTCGGGTTTTTAATGTAATCCATCGTAATCCTCCCATAGGGTTTTAAATTCTTCTACTGTTGAAATCGTCACTGCTCCTTTCGCCGGTGTTGGGCGATCGATAACAATGACATGCACATCTAAATCGATAGCAGCTTGTAACTTAGTGTCTGAACCTCCTACAAGGCCAGAGTTTTTCATCACAACTACCTCTGCTTTTGTATCTTGGAACATGACCTTATTCATGTCATAAGAAAATGGTCCTTGCATAGCGATTGTATATTTAGGAGATACTCCCAAATCTTCCATCATTTGTAGCACTTCCGCCGTCGGTAAGACACGGGTCCATACTTCTTTATCTTGTAGAGCTTCGGACTTGGCAAAGATATGCATCGTCTTACTACCTGTTGTAAGATATACCACCTTACCTAGTTCACCTGCCAAAGTAGCCGCCTCTTCCTCATTGCTCACATGATGTAATTTATCATATGCTGGTAATGGCACTTCTTTACGTTCAAAGCGAATGAAAGGAATCTCCATGTCTGCTGCGGCCTCACGCGCTGTAGCTGTCACAATCGCTGCATAAGGATGACTCGCATCGACAAGCATCGTAATACCTTTATTTTTTATGAGAGCTTTCATCTCTTCTAGGTTCAATCGCCCTTCATGCACCTCAATGCCCGGATGGGATGCTAATTGTGCCCCATACTGGCTCACTACAGACACCAACACAGGTAATCCTGTATATTCTTGCACAGCTACTGCTAGGTTACGACCGTCTAATGTGCCCGCTATGACCCAGATCACAGTTTATATCCTCGTGGTGTAATGATTTGACCATTTTCCACATATGTTTGGCTATTACCAATGATAACTAATGTTTGCATATCGATTTCTTCTTTGTGGAAATGTTCTAAATCAGAAATGATGATATGTTGACCTGCACGGCCTGCTTTTTGTACGATCCCCACTGGTGTTTTAGGGTCACGATGTTTCAATACCAATTCACGTACTTCATCTAAATGGGTGATACGTTTTTTACTGCGTGGATTATATAAAGCGATAACCATATCACCTTCTGCACACAGTGCGGCACGTTTTTTAATTAAATCCCATGGTGTCATCAAATCGCTCAAGCTAATCACGGCGAAGTCATGCATCAATGGCGCACCCAACACAGCTGCTGCCATGTTCACTGCGCTTAAACCTGGTACGATATGTACAGGAGGACGTTTTTCTTCTGCCACTTTATTAGCCAATTCGATGACAAGACCCGCCATGCCATATACTCCAGGGTCACCACTGGATACCACAACCACTTTATGACCTTCTACAGCTAAGTCTACAGCTTGTTGACATCGATCCACTTCTTGCATCATGCCTGTACCTACAGTTACTTTGTCTGCTACCAGGTCTTTAATCAAATCTAAATACGTAATATAACCTACCACACGGTCTGCTTGTAAAATGGCTTCACGTGCTTCTGGTGTCATGAATTCTGGGTTACCAGGTCCGATTCCGATGACTTGTAATGAACCCGTGCAATGGCTACGGTTGTTCTCGGAAATATTGTTTTGTGCTGCAGTAGCTCCTGCCCCTGCGCTAGTAATAGTGCTGTCGTTTCGCATACGTTTCCTACTCCTATAGTTTGTTTAACAAAATTTGATTCAATAATATGTGCCTCTTCAATACAAGGGGCCATTTCTTCTTGTGTATAAAATTGGATAGGCCATTTTAGTGCTTCCATGGCTTCCAATAATCCTATTTCATCAGCTTTCACGATGACTGAGGCCGCTCCTTTGACACTTAATGGGGACCGTCTTACGTTTTGTAATGATTCTGCTACCGCTGAAAGTATCAATTCTTTCGGTGTATCACGGCGGCATCCGATGCCCACCGTCATAGTCGGTGGTCGTAACACCAGTGTGACGCCTATGCAATCAATGGTTCTATCCGTAATGACAACCTTTGGCTCCTCTCCCCATGGGAATGGTTCCTCTGGATGAAAGAGAACATAGTCCACTTGATGTGCTTGTACAGCTTGTTCAAAGTCATCTGCCAAGGTACTATCCAAATAATATTTGACAGTTTCTCCATTGACAATGGCTGCATTCACCTTGATAAGCATGGAAAAATCTTCCACCTTGGCGCCGATTTTTCGAGCCAATACATCTGGTGCAGGCAATTGATTCACATCGGTGGCTGTAGTAATCACTGGTGTAGCCCCCGTAATCATTGCCACCTCACTAGTCCATTCATTAGCACCACCTAAGTGACCCGATAAAAGGCTAATCACAAAATGACCACCTTCATCCATTACTAAAATGGCTGGATCCTCCGATTTATGCTTAATAAAAGGTGCAATCATGCGCACTACAATACCTGTAGCCATAATGAATAAGATACGGTCATAGTCTTTCCACAACTGTTCTATATGCGGTTTCAAAGAAGAAA
>CAUVRW010000080.1:0-5354 GCA_963554425.1 uncultured Veillonella sp. | reverse complement strand
AAATCATCGTCCAACACCGCTTTTGTATGGTCTCCATTGACTTTCATATGACGTAACATATCTGCCGTAATAGAGATAGCGAAATGCAATGTATCAATGGTGTCAAAAACACCTTCTTTATCCTCTTGCATATCCTTATTGTACGTCATTGGTAGGCCTTTCATAGT
This sequence comes from uncultured Veillonella sp., assembly GCA_963554425.1. Classification (GTDB taxonomy): domain Bacteria; phylum Bacillota; class Negativicutes; order Veillonellales; family Veillonellaceae; genus F0422. The sequence goes on along the minus strand of CAUVRW010000080.1, from coordinate 5,187 downwards.
TGTAAGAAGTCCCATCAAATGACCGTAAATACGACCTGTTTTACCACGTACGAGTTCGCACACGTCTGGATTTTTCTTTTGTGGCATAATGCTAGAACCTGTGCAATGTGCATCGTCTAGTTCGATGAACCCAAATTCTGTGCTAGACCAAAGGATTAACTCTTCACTTAAACGGCTTAAATGCATCATCACTTTCGCCCCAAAGCTGAGAAATTCTAGTACATAGTCACGATCGCTGACAGCATCCATGCTATTTTCATAAATGGCATCGAAATATAACAATTCTTTCGTCATGTTTTGATCGATAGGATACGTAGTCCCCGCCAAAGCGCCTGCCCCTAATGGCATCACATTGGCATGTTTAAAGATTAACGGCAAATTATCGAAGTCACGGCTCAACATAGAAAAATATGCCATCATGTAGTGACTAAATAATACCGGTTGTGCCCGTTGTAAATGAGTATATCCAGGGATAATCACATCTTTGTATTTCTCTGCCACTTCTAAGAAAGCTTGTTGCAAGTTCACAAGCTCCTCACCCATATGTACCACCGCCTTGCGGATGTACATATGTAAATCCACTGCCACTTGGTCATTACGACTACGTCCTGTATGCAGACGTCCGCCTGCCTCTCCGATGGCATCGGTTAAGCGTTTTTCAATATTCATATGGATATCTTCTAAAGCCACAGAGAATTCAAAGTTTCCTGCATCAATCTGTTTTTCAATGTCTTGTAAACCTGCTACGATAGCATCTTTATCTTTCTGAGAAATGATATGTTGCGCTGCTAGCATTGTGGCATGAGCAATACTGCCTGCCACATCTTCTTTATACATGCGGGAATCAAAGGAAATAGAGGACGTGAAGTCCTCTACTGCCTTATCCGTCCCTTTGGTAAACCGTCCGCCCCAAAGTTTCGCCATTATTTTAAACCTGCTTTCTCTTTCATTAATGCATTGATTGTTAAAGGCAATCCGAATAAGTTGATGAAACCTTCTGCATCAGCTTGGTTATATACATCATCTTCTTCAAATGTTACAAACTCTTGGTTGTACAAGGAGTATGGAGATGTAGATCCTGCACTGATAATATTACCTTTGTACAATTTCAATGTGACTTGACCTGTTACAGTTTGTTGTGTGCTGTCCACGAAGGCTTGTAAAGCGCTCATCAATGGAGCAAACCACATGCCGTCATACACAAGTTCTCCGTATTTGTTCGCCACTAATTCTTTGTAATGGTAGGTCGCTCTGTCTAAGCAAAGGTATTCCAATTCTCTGTGCGCATACATGATGATGGCTCCACCAGGATTTTCATAGACACCGCGAGATTTCATACCCACTAACCGATTTTCTACGATATCTACAATACCAATACCATTAGCAGCACCGATTTCATTCAAAGTTTGTAAGATGGTAAGTGGAGACATAGCTTGACCATTTACTGCCACTGGTACGCCTTCTTTGAAGTCGATAGTCACCATAGTTGGCGCATCTGGTGCTTCTTCTGGAGATTTGCTAACTAAATATACATCATTTTTAGGGGCATTCTTAGGATCTTCTAAATCGCCACCTTCATGGGATAAATGCCATACGTTTTGGTCCATGGAGTATGGGTGTTTTTTAGTAGCCACTACTGGAATATCGTGTTTCGCTGCATATTCCATGCAATCTTCCCGGGATTTCAATTCCCATTCACGCCATGGAGCAATGATTTTTGTATTTGGTGAAAGTGCTTTAATTGTCAATTCAAAACGCACTTGGTCATTCCCTTTACCTGTAGCACCGTGAGCGATGGCATCCGCTCCTTCTTGTGCAGCAATTTCTACTAATTTTTTCGCGATTAATGGTCTTGCAAAGGAAGTACCTAATAAGTATTTACCTTCATATACTGCACCTGCTTTTACAACTGGCCAAATATAATCGGATACAAATTCTTCTTGCGCATCGATGATGTACGCTTTCGTAGCACCAGATTTGATAGCTTTTTTCTCTACTGCGTCATAATCTTCTGGTTGACCTAAGTTCACGCATACAGCGATGACTTCTGCGCCATAGTTTTCTTTCAACCAAGGAATAATAACAGATGTATCCAAACCACCGGAGTAAGCTAATACTACTTTGTTAATGTTGCTCATAATTGACCTCTTTCTTTGTGTAATTCACTGCTGTGCAGCACTTGTTTCTATCTTATGAACGTATTATACAACCATCTGTATAATAATGCAAGTATTTTTTATAAAAATTCTTTTATATACATTTTTATTCTATCTTATGCCATTTTATAGGCAATACCTATAACCTGTGACCACCTCATTCTTCTATGACTACATCATACTTTCTACTACTATACATTACCAAATGAACGCACTCTACTCAAGTCTAGTCGGATGATTCAATATTCTTACACATTGTTAATAGCAAACAAACCTTTCTACTGTTATAATCCATTCCTCCTATTGTTGATACCCCCTAGATATGATATGATGAACCCATGAAAACACTTTTTAAACTCATCCTTGTGCTCGCCATTGCAGCTGGTGGTTTATATTGGTTCGCTGGGTATACCCCAGAGGATGCTAAAACCACTACGCAACATGTAGCACATACGATAAAAGAACAAACCATTGAACAAGGGGAAGATCAGCTTTCTAGAATCGACCGCATTAAACGTCTCTTTCATTTCAAAGAAGCTGTAGAGGAGGCCATGGATAAACGGGTGCCACTAGAGCATCGCGTTCGCAGCGAAGACATTAGCCCTATTGTAAAACAAGCTTTAGTGGCTACGGAAGATAAACGTTTCTATGAGCATGGCGCTGTCGATTTCTTTAGCATTGGTCGTGCCTTGTATACCAATACCATCGCTGGACAAACCGTAGAAGGCGGTAGTACCATTACCCAACAATTGGTGAAAAATTTATTCTTATCCTCCAAGCGCATCATGTCTCGTAAGGTGGAAGAAGTGTTTCTTGCCTATTTGATGGAGCATTATTACAGTAAAGATGAAATCATCACCATGTATCTAAATACCATTTATTATGGTACCGATTACTATGGCATTAAATCCGCCTCTGAAGGATACTTCAACACAGAGCCGAAGGATCTTAACTTAAGTCAAGCTGCTGTGCTAGCAGGCATTCCACAGGCGCCGTCTTACTTTAACCCGGTGAGCAATATAGATGCCACGAAACAACGACAACGGACCGTGTTAACCTTAATGGCACAACAAGGGATTATCTCCTATGCAGACATCGATAAGGCTTATTATAAGCGACTTGATGCTCCAAAGAAACAACAAAATCACTAATTAAAAATAGAGGAAAGTTGATACATTACGTTCAACTTTCCTCTATTTCATTTCATAGTTATTTTTACACTCTTGAGCTGCAACTATACTATCTATATTTGATACCACTAGGCATGACTACTTAACAGCTGCAAAGTTCTCTTATTATTTTCCTAAGTTTCCTACTGGCACATAAATGCTACCACTAGACATAGGTGCGATAGTACCTTGGTCGTAAATCAACACGATATCATGATTTTCACGGGCAAAGAAACTATTTGGCTTACCTGCTGTGGCATCCGCATAGATAGCTTTTTTACCTTCTTTCGGCAATTGTTGTAATCCTGCTGTAATCGTTTCTTGTGGGAGTCCACCAAAATCACTTAAGGACAAGCTGCGACCTGTGGTGGTATTAAAAGTAAATCCTTTTTCCACATTTATTCCATGAGACGCATTGTCCTCAATGGTATAGGATGTGATGGTCACCGAAAAAATACCATTTCCATCAGCTTTGATATCATAGCTCATGTATAAATTTTGCTTTTCTCCATCTACTGCTTTTTCATTTGTCTTATGCACTTGCTTGCGAAGTTTTTCCACATAATCTGTAATAGTCTTATTCATCGCTTTTGTTACGTAAGGACTTACCGATTGTACTTGTGGATACGTCAGATCCACGTGATTTTCTTTCACTGTCTCTGGCTTGACTGTTACTTGCAAACGATCTGTAAACGCTTTTGCTGCTGGTGCAACGATTTGTTTTTTATCTTGTCTAGCTTTCATCGTTTCCTCGCGGATAATGCGATTGGTTTCTGGCGATGCCGTTGTAGAGATACGTTCACCTACCGCAATGGGTGTTTCTTTCACTACCGTAATATCTGCTGCCTGCAATGCTATTGGTAAACAAGCGGCCATGAGTACCGCACCAAATATTTTTCTTCTCATAGTCTGTCTCCTTATCACATAGGGTATAGTTATATCTCTATTATATACACCAACTACATGAACCGTATATGAAAATTTTTAAGATACTTTCCTAAATAGACGTATGTATACAAAATTTACTATATTTTTTATTGAAAGTCCTTGAGAATACTGATACAATGAGTAAGATAGTAGTGTATTTTAAGGAGGTATAACTATGAAGCATGATTTTATGAGTCATGATATTAGCTTACCGGAATTAACAGTCAGAGGGATGTTACTAGGTGCGATTATTACATTAATCTTCACTGCCTCTAACGTATACCTAGGATTGAAAGTAGGTTTGACATTCTCATCCTCCATTCCGGCTGCCGTAATATCTATGGCAATCTTACGCTTCTTCAAGGATTCCAACGTTCTTGAAAACAACATGGTACAAACGCAAGCATCTGCTGCTGGTACCTTATCTGCAGTCATCTTCGTATTGCCAGGTCTATTGATGATCGGCTATTGGCAAAACTTTGACTTATTGGAAACATTATTATTATCCGCATGTGGTGGTTGTCTTGGGGTATTATTCACAATTCCATTACGCCGCGCTATGGTTATGAACAGCGACTTACCATATCCAGAAGGTCGTGCCGCTGCTGAAATCTTGAAAGTAGGCTCCAGTGTTCCTGGTGAAACAGTAAAACAATCTGGTGGTATGAAAGAAATCGTATCTGGTGGCGCATTGGCTGGTATCATCAGCTTTGTTACACAAGGTTTACGTGTCTTAGGCGAATCTAAATCATTCTGGTTCCCTGTAGGTGCTGGTGCTACACAAATTCCTTTCGGTTTCTCCTCTGCTTTATTAGGTGCAGGTTTCCTAATTGGTATTGCTAGTGGTATCGCTATCTTAATCGGTATGATCATTTCATGGGCTGGTTTCGTACCATACTTGACAAATCATCTACCAAATCCAGATGGTCTAGATG
>CAUVRW010000079.1:0-5395 GCA_963554425.1 uncultured Veillonella sp. | reverse complement strand
GCTCCAATTGCTATCAAACATTATTAGCAATGCAACGCGAGAAAGGAATGATGTAGATGATTCCGGATTTTAGAAATATTCCTTTTACAGCTGCTAGCCCAAAAGCATCCGATTTCGATGCATGGAAAGAGCAATTACAAGCTGAAACTGGCAAGTCCTATGATGACAACTTCATTCGTACTATGGAACAAATCGATGTGGGTCCTGTGTATGATGCCTCCATTTATGATCAATGTAACCATTTACAATATGTAGCGGGTATTCCTCCGTATCTTCGTGGACCATATGGCACAATGTATGTACAACGTCCTTGGACAGTACGTCAGTATGCAGGTTTCTCCACAGCGGAAGAATCCAATGCCTTTTACCGTCGTAACTTAGCGGCTGGTCAAAAAGGTTTGTCTATCGCCTTCGACTTGGCCACTCACCGTGGTTATGACTCTGACCACCCTCGTGTAGTCGGTGACGTTGGTAAAGCCGGCGTTGCGGTAGACTCCATTCTAGATATGGAAATCTTGTTCTCTGGTATCCCATTGGACCAAATGTCTGTATCTATGACAATGAACGGCGCCGTATTACCAGTTATGGCCTTCTATATCTTAGCTGGTGAAGAGCAAGGCGTAGATAAATCTGTTATGGCAGGTACGATCCAAAATGATATTTTGAAAGAGTTCATGGTGCGTAATACTTATATTTATCCACCAGCAGCTTCCATGCGTATCATCGGGGATATCTTTGCCTACACATCTAAATACATGCCTAAATTCAATAGTATTTCTATTTCTGGTTACCACATGCAAGAAGCAGGTGCTACAGCAGATATCGAATTAGGTTACACATTGGCCGATGGTTTGGAATACTTGCGTACAGGTGTGGCAGCGGGTCTTACAGTTGACCAATTCGCACCGCGCTTATCCTTCTTCTGGGCAATGGGTAAAAACTACTTCATGGAAATCGCTAAAATGCGTGCAGGCCGTATGTTATGGGCTAAAATTGTTAAATCCTTTGGTCCAAAAAATGTTAAATCTATGGCATTGCGTACTCACTCCCAAACATCTGGTTGGTCTTTAACAGAACAAGATCCATTCAATAACATCACTCGTACTTGTATCGAAGCGATGGCGGCAGCCTTGGGTCATACACAATCCTTGCATACGAACGCTCTTGACGAAGCGATTGCATTGCCTACAGACTTCTCGGCTCGTATTGCTCGTAATACGCAATTGTATATTCAAGATGAAACTAACGTATGTAAAGTTATCGACCCATGGGGCGGTTCTTACTATGTAGAATTCTTGACTAACCAATTGATCCGTAAAGCCTGGGCTCATATCCAAGAAGTTGAAGCCTTGGGTGGTATGTCTAAAGCGATTGATACAGGTCTTCCAAAAATGCGTATCGAAGAAGCGGCAGCTCGTCGCCAAGCTCACATTGACTCCGGCAGTGAAAAAATCGTTGGTGTTAACTACTTACGCCTTGATAAAGAAGATCCATTAGATATCTTGGAAGTAGACAATACAGCTGTACGTTTGGCACAGATCGAACGCTTGAAAACATTGCGTGCTAATCGTGATAATGACAAAGTACGCAGCTGTTTGGATGCGATTACAAAAGCGATGGAAACAGGAGAAGGAAACTTGCTTGAATTAGCCGTAGAAGCAGCTCGTGCTCGTGCGTCTAAAGGTGAAATCTCTGATGCAGTAGAAAAAGTATGTGGCCGTCATAAAGCAATCATTCGCTCTATTTCTGGCGTATACAGCAGCGAATTCAGCGATGACGATGTAATCACAGAAGTACGTAGTATGACTGAAAAATTTGAAGAAAAACATGGTCGCCGCCCTCGTATTTTCGTAGCGAAAATGGGTCAAGATGGTCACGACCGCGGAGCTAAGGTAATTTCTACAGCCTTCGCAGATATGGGCTATGACGTAGATATCGGACCTTTATTCCAAACTCCAGAAGAAGCAGCGAAAGATGCCGTAGATAATGACGTACATATCGTAGGTATGAGTTCCTTAGCAGCAGGTCATAAAACATTGATGCCTCAATTATGTGAAGAACTTAAAAAATTAGGCCGTGAAGATATTATGGTAGTTATCGGTGGCGTTATTCCAGCTCAAGATTACGATTATCTCTATGAGCATGGTGCCGCAGCAATCTTTGGACCTGGTACAATCATTCCAGTATGTGCTAAAAAAGTTCTCGAATTATTAGAAGAACGCTTAGAAGAGGAAGAATAATCTAATTAGACGATTCTATACTCGCATATAAGTAAGACATGACACGTAGTCAGTGCCTCGTGCTACTTTGTAGCTGGCTACTGATTGCGTGTTTGTCATATTCGAATCGGTGAAAGGAGGGTGTCTTATGAGTGATGATACCTATAAGCCTTCTTGGGTTCCTGAGGAGAAAGATGATAAATTTGCATGCCGTGTCATGCGTGGCGTAGATGGTGGTCATGATGGTATGGATGAACATACGAATGCACCGCAAAAACCGGTAGCCCCTAAGGTGGTCAAACGGAAAAAATTGACCGTCGATGACTATGTGGAAGGCGTACTGGCAGGTAATCGTATGATTTTATCCCGTGCCATCACATTAATTGAAAGTAACGCAGCAGCTCATTTTGAAATGGCACAACAAGTTATCCAACGCTTGTTACCATACACAGGCAAATCCACCCGTGTAGGGATTACAGGGGTGCCTGGGGCTGGTAAATCGACCTTAATTGAAGCGCTAGGCACAAAACTGTGTCAAAACGGTCATAAAGTAGCGGTTCTTGCTGTGGATCCATCGAGTACAGTGACGGGGGGCTCTATCCTAGGGGATAAAACGCGGATGGAACAATTATCACGAGAGCCGAATGCATTCATTCGTCCATCTCCATCAGGGGGGACACTGGGCGGTTTAACTCGTAAAAGTAGAGAAACCTTGCTATTATGTGAGGCAGCTGGGTATGATACAATCCTAGTAGAAACCGTAGGGGTAGGTCAAAGTGAAACGACGGTACGTTCCATGGTAGACTTCTTCTTGCTGGTGGTGTTGACTGGTGCCGGTGATGAATTGCAAGGTATGAAAAAAGGCGTTATGGAATTAGCTGATGCCATCGTTGTCAATAAAGCCGATGGGGATAACTTGCAACGTGCCAAAGTCACTCGCCAAGAATATGAACGTATTTTATGGTTTATTCGTGATGCCACGGAACAGTGGACAACTCATGCGTACACGTGCTCTGCCTATACAGGAGACGGTATTATGGAATTGTGGCAAGGTGTTATTGAAAAATTCATGGAGCAATGTAAAGGTAATGGAGTGCTACAAGCACGTCGCCGTGATCAAACCTTATCGTGGGTATACTCCATGGTGGAAGAACATTTGCAAAACTTGTTCTATCGAGCTCCAGAGATTGTGGCGTGTCGAGGTGGCATTGAAGACGCCGTTGTAGAAGGTCGTTTGACACCGACGTTAGCAGTACAACAGTTCATTACTACTTTCACACAAACAGCCTTGGGAGACCAAGCTAAAAATGTTCCGTTATTTGAACTGAAATAACATAGAAACAGGAGGGGAAACTCTCCTGTTTTCTGCTATTGTGGTCAAAATCCTAGTAGTTTTTTGGGTATATGGATTTTGAAAGATATAATATGAAAAATATATAATAAAAATCTACATGTGTGACAAAAGTAACATAAAAATGACATAAATGTATATTCTAAGTGGATGCGTAAAATTTTACTAGAACTTAAAAGAATAGGAAAATAAATGGCATATTTATTTATTTTCACAAGTCTGAATATTTGTTATAATATGACGGAAAGTTAATGAATACATAACTAGTATTGTTTACACTATGTGAGGTGCATAATAATGAGTTTCGAAAGTCGATTCCAACATCTTGATCGCCGTGCCCCTATTGCTGAGGATAATGTGGCGATTATTCATGATTTAGAAAAATGTAAGAACTGTACTCTATGTCGTAAAGCATGTGCTGACACTATGAGCGTACTTGACTATTATGATTTGGAAGCAACAGGAGATAATCCTATCTGTATCCAATGTGGTCAATGTGCGGTAATTTGCCCATTTGGTGCAATGTACGAACGTACAGAATTAGATAAAGTAAAAGAAGCCATTGCTGATCCAGAGAAAATCGTAGTTATCCAAACAGCGCCAGCTGTTCGTGTGTCTATCGGTGAAGAATTTGGATTTGAGCCTGGTACATACCAAGAAGGCAAAATGGTAGGTGCTCTTCGTGCGTTAGGTGCTGACTATGTAGTTGATACTAACTTCGGTGCGGACTTAACTATCATGGAAGAAGCAAACGAACTATTAGAACGTAAATTACATGGTACAGGTCCATTGCCACAATTTACTAGCTGTTGTCCAGCATGGGTAAAATTCTGTGAAACATTCTTCCCAGAATATGTACCTCATATTTCTTCAGCTCGTAGCTGTATCGCTATGGAATCTGCTATGGTAAAAACATATTTTGCAAAAAATATGAATATCGATCCTAAGAATATCGTATCCGTATCCGTAGCTCCTTGTACTGCTAAAAAAGCAGAAATCCGTCGTCCTGAGCAAAATAACGCGTCTCGTTTCACTGGCGAAGACTTGGGTCCAGATACAGATATCTGTATCACTACACGTGAATTTGCACAATGGATTCGTGAAGCGGAATTAGATTTTGCTGCAGTAGAAGACTCTGCATACGATAAATTTATCGGTGCTGCTACTGGTGGTGGGGTTATCTTCGGTAATACTGGTGGTGTTATGGAAGCGGCTATGCGTGCATCCTATAAATTCATTACTGGTGACGAACCATCTCCAGCTCCACTTCTTAACTTAACAGATGTGCGTGGTATGGACGGTGTGAAAGAAGCTACTGTAGAAATCGGTGGACATACCATCAACGTGGCTGTGTGCCATGGTGGTAAAAACATCCGTGAATTCTTGAACGAATTGAAAGAATCTGGTAAAACATATGATTTCATCGAAATGATGGCATGCCCAGGTGGCTGTATCGGCGGTGGTGGACAACCACGTGCAAAATTACCAGTGGCAAATAAAGTAAAAGGTGAGCGTATCGATGGTCTTTATAATTGGGATTCCAACATGAAGCTTCGTTCTTCCTATGAAAACCCTGAAATTAAAGATGCTTATGCTAATTTCTTGGAAAAACCATTAGGGCATATTGCTCATGAGTTGTTACATACTACCTATGTAGATCGCAGCGGTGATTTAGGCGCTCGTAAAGACGTGACTCCTGAAACATGTCCAACATCTCCAAAATTTAAAAAGCCGGAATAATTTAGTTAGTAACTTCAACTCCGGTGAGTCAGCGAATGTGTAAGTTGGTTTGCTGCTGAACGAAGTTATTATATAGTCATCTAAG
>CAUVRW010000078.1:0-5455 GCA_963554425.1 uncultured Veillonella sp. | reverse complement strand
CCACTCCAGAATCTGCTATGCCATAAATTTGTCCATTGTCGTTGGATGGAAAGCGCCAATCTCTTCTATCTGCTTGTGTTGTCATTGTCTTACCACCATTCATTAATATATGTATTTTGTCTTGGGTAGGCCCGATTTAACACTTCTAATATATCATCTGGTCCTTCTAGTGTTTCTTCAAAGGCAAGTTCCGTCGCACTCATGCGCCCCATCAGCAATAAGCTCAAGGCCCCTACGGAGAACACTAATTTCGCATTGATGTCTACGTGTTCTTTATGTTTCACCACTTGCGCTTTGCCTTCTTTATAGGACACTACATAGGTACCGTGGTTCCACTCACATAATGGGTCTTTCACCCCGAATTGGATCGCTCCTTCTAATGCCACCGGCACAGGAATGCTTTCCATAGCAAGTTTCACATCTACGATACGGCTCATCATGAATGGCATCGTACTGTGCCCGGTTTTTCCATTTGTATGAAAGATATAGCCTTGGTCAATCATACCTTCATTCCAACGCACGCTTTCACCTTGAGAGCGATGGTTGTACAAAAAGTTCAGCAATGCTTTTTGAGCACGACGAGTGGTATATACAAACTCGCTCACCCCGATCTCAGGTTCTCCTAAGCGATAGAAACAATAACCTTCTAATTGCCCGGAATCATTTTTCACATATCCCACTTGCACGCCTTCTGCAAAAATAGATTCCAACAAACGAACCCATTCTTTTTCTTTTCGTACCGCATAGCCGGACAATGGTTTTGTATACGTTTCATAGACGCCTGCTAAACGTTTCCATTCTCGTGGAGATAGCAACATACCAAAGGATAACGTTTTATCTAATTTCTTTAACAGTGGCGCTAACTCATCTAGTTTCATGGTTTGTACCCATTGATGGGCATACAAATCCCATCCATAGTTTTGATAAAACCCTGCAGAAGATGGCATTAAAATAGTTAAGCCTTGTCCACGTTCTTTCAATTCCCCTAAGGCGGCTTTCAATAATTTTTTACCCACCCCGCTACGTCGTACAATCGGGTCTGTGGCAACCCCTATCATGTAAGACATAGGCAGGTCCACACCGCGAACACGAATAGTATTTTGTCGTAAATGAACGGTACTCACCAAATAACTACGATCGATGCCGACCATCGTATTATCTGGTTCATAAGCCGTATCAAAATAGTATTTAAAAAATGGATGATCTTCTGGTTCAAAACAATAGGCCCACAAACGTTTTACTTCTTTTGTGTCTGATTCTTTGGCAATTCTAAATTTCAAAATAATCCCTCTTCCATCGCTATGGTACATAGAAAACAGTTCGTATACTTTATTCTATTATTATATAAAAAAATAAGGGCCTACTGCTAGACCCTTTATACACTTCTTTTGTGAAAGTTTACAGACATAGAAAAAGAGCCAGCTTAACCGGCTCTTTCAAGCATGCATCCTCGAACGCATACCCCAATTATTGCATATAAGTATACTTCTTTTAATTTCTAAAACCTAGAAGCAATGATGATATGAGTTATTTTAAATATAACAGCATTCCATTGAAAGGTGCAAGACATGATGTATGTATCTATTTATATATACAATAACACTCCATCTATAAACAATTTAGCGCCATACCCGAATAGGATCAACCCACAAATTCGGTTAATCCATACCAGTTGTGAAATCTTGATGCGCTTTGACAGTTTGTGAATGATCGTCGATAATGCCCCAAACCAAGCAAAGGCAGACACGATGTATCCCAACAAAAAATAGAGAGATGCTTCTTCTGGAATGCTGGCTTTCACAGCACCGAACATCATGGTCACATCAATAAGTGCCTGTGGATTCAGCCATGCCACCGCAAAGGCAGTGGTAACAATGTTCCAGATGGTCACATTCGTATCCACATGAGACACATTTGGTTCCGAATTAAAGACGGTATACCCCATGTAAAAGATAACCGCCCCACCTAGCAATAACACGATGCCTTTCAAAAATGGCCATATGTCAAAGATGGCACCGATGCCATAAAAGGCTGACACGCTCAAGGTGAGGTCGAAAAATGCCACGATTAAAATCGTTGTAATAATACGTGACACCTTTTGTACCAATGCTGTATTAATAATAAATAAATTCTGCATTCCTATGGGCGCCAACACGGCAAACCCGATGAGCAATCCTTCCCAAAAGTAGGTCATGGATGACTATCCTCACAAGCGCCTTGTTTTGCACAACGAGCATCATATTTTTCAGCAAAATGATCTGGGTTGTACGACTCTTTCGCCATGCGAAGACCAGGCAAGCCCATATCTTCTTCACGATTGATAAACTTTGTATCTGCAAATTCATGACGAATGAATTCATTATTGATAGCTTGGTACAAACCACGGATAGTTGGATTTGCTTTTTCAATATGAATGAGCGCCATATGCTCATTCAACATTTCCCCAATGGTGAAAGCTTCTACTCGTCCGAACAATTTAATGCAACCACCTACAAGACCTAATGCATCCCAATGATCAAACAGCAAATTGATAGCAGTTAGTTCATCCTCAATGCCTTCTTCATGGTGTGTCTCCACCCATTGTGCTGCCGCTTCACGACAAAGAGGAATCGTATTTTCATCAATTGGCATATATTCATAGTTAGAATATTGCATACGGAATTGGTTCAAATGATTTTTCTTTTGGCGCAACTTTTTACCCGCTAAAGTAATCATATCTTCTGTACGGTAAATATATTCAAAGTTGTCACGGTCAGGTGTAAATTCATAGCAATCTGGGCACAGCTTTTGCATCCGTTCCATCATGATTGGGTTTACACCTTTTAACAAGAATGGAATTTGATTCTCCTTAAACCACTCTTTCGCCATTTGTAATCCATCTACAAACTTGGCATCTTTTCCCGCGAACGGTGGTAACATAAATGGAGATTCTGTCACTCCACCACCTTTAATAAATAACACGCCTTCTTCTTCTGCCCAAGTAATGCCATAAATATCTTGCCACATAAACAATGTGGTAAAACTATTATCTGACGCTTCATAATGATGCTCTCCAAAATACGCATCAATACGGGGCTTATCTTCTAAGGTAAAACGCTTGAAGTCTAAAATAGGACTCGCCTCCTAATACTCTGATTTTATGATATAACATTACTATTATATGCTATTCATCGATAAAATTCAATGCAGAAAAGTGCCATTGTAGGAGTGGTCTTTCTTGCCCTCTTATTTGATACATTCTGCAAACGCAAGAAGAGCACGGTGTGCCCTGAACAAACATTATGAAATACCGTTTGTGAGGGGTATACCGTGCTCTTCCCTTTGCACAATTAAGTTATGAACGCCACAGGCTACATAGCGAAACAAGTGACGACCTAAAACAAGCTTTCGTCTTCTTTTAACTCTTCTCCAGAGATAACCGCTACAGAAGCAATTTTATCTCCTTCGTCTAAGTTCTGTGTTTTCACACCAGAAATAGCTTTGCTTTTCTTCACGGCAATGTCGTTCACATCAAAGCGAATGATCTTACCTTGTTCGGAAATTAGCATCATTTCATCATTGTCATTTACCATTTCTACAGCTACTACTTCACCAGTTTTATCAGTGATTTTAAAGTTTTTCGTCCCTTTACCACCACGTTTTTGTACTGTGTAGGAGCTTTCTACATTGCGTTTGCCATAACCTTCTTCACTGATAGTAAAGACTTGGCATTCTTCGCCAGTACCGTGGATGATGCTTGCACCGACAACTTCGTCACCAGCGTTCAAGTTGATACCTTTCACACCACGAGCAGCACGTTTCAACAAACGTACATCACTTTCATGGAAGCGAATAGCCATACCTTTTTTCGTACCTAGCAATACATCTTGGTTGCCATAGGTCAAGCCCACAGAAATCAACTGATCCCCTTCGTCCAATGCCACTGCATTCAAGCCACCACGGCGAATGTTACGGTACTCATCGATAGATGTGCGCTTCACAACGCCTTGTTTTGTAACCATGAACAAATTCACATCGCTGGAGATGCGTTCTAAATCGATCATGTTCGTCACTGTTTCCCCTACATTAAGAGGAAGTACATTGATGATAGCTGTACCACGAGAGTTACGACTAGATGCTTCTGGTACTTCATAAGCTTTCAAGCGGTACGCACGACCTGTGGATGTAAAGAATAACAATGTATTATGCGTGCGCACATGCATGATTTGTGCTACATAATCGTCTTCTTTTGTTTTCATCCCCACAACGCCTACGCCACCTTTATGTTGGTTACGGTACACATTGGCATTCATGCGTTTGATATAGCCTTGACGAGTTAAAGTAATAACCATTTCTTCGTCAGCGATTAAATCTTCCACATCGAAGTCCGATGTATCGATAGTGATTTCACTACGACGTTTATCGCCATATTTTTCTTTCATAGCAATTAACTCTTCTTTGATGATTTCACGTTGACGTGCATCGGAAGCTAGGATTGCTTTCAAATCTGCAATCAATACCAATAAAGCAGCGTGTTCTTCTTCGATTTTTTCACGTTCCAAACCTGTTAAACGAGCTAAGCGCATATCTAAGATAGCGTTCGCTTGAATTTCTGTAAGGTTGAACTTTTCAATCAACGCAGTACGAGCAATATCTGTAGTTTGAGAACTGCGAATCGTATGGATTACTTCATCAATATGATCTAAAGCGATCAACAAGCCTTCCAATACATGCGCACGAGCTTCTGCCTTCGCCAAGTCGAACTCTGTACGGCGTACGATAACTTCTTGACGGTGCGTTAAGTAGTGACCTAGTACTTCTTTCAAAGTCAATACTTTTGGATGGCCTTTCACTAACGCCAACATAATCACGCCAAATGTATCTTGTAATTGTGTATGTTTATATAGTTTGTTCAACACAATATCTGGTTGCACATCCGCACGCAATTCGATAACGATGCGAAGACCACGGCGGTCACTTTCATCACGAAGGGCTGTAATGCCGTCCACCACTTTATCACGGCTTAAATCTGCAATGGTTGCAATTAAACGCGCTTTATTTACTTGGTACGGAATTTCTGTGACTACGATGCGATGTTTCCCTTTCGTCATAGCCTCAATGTGAGCTTTCGCACGCATTTTGATGCTACCACGACCTGTGGCATAGGCTTTTTTAATGCCATCACGACCAAGGATAGACGCTCCTGTTGGGAAATCTGGGCCTTTGATAGCCGTCATCAATTGATTCACATCTACCTCTGGATCGTCGATAAGCATTACGAGACCATCTACCACTTCCCCTAGGTTGTGGGGCGGAATGTTTGTGGCCATCCCTACGGCAATGCCGGCAGAACCATTGATCAACAAGTTTGGAATCTTTGCAGGAAGTACGGTTGGTTCTTCCAAGGATTCGTCATAGTTGGGCATGAAGTCCACTGTTTTCTTCTCGATATCTGCGAGCATTTCTGTCGCAATAC
>CAUVRW010000077.1:0-5467 GCA_963554425.1 uncultured Veillonella sp. | reverse complement strand
ACAATGTGGACAGCGTGTTGCATCGTCAGCAATTGTTTCACGGCAATAGTCGCATTTACGGACTTCCACCGGCGCTTCTGCAGGTGTAAAACGCTTGATTTGGCTGATAATTGCGAAAATACAGAAAGCAATGATAAGGAATTCAAACACTGTATTCAAGAAAAGACCATAGGCTAGTACAGGGATACCAGCTGCTTTTGCTTCTGCCAAGGTAGTAGGAGCACCACTAGTAGTTAAAGGAATAAATAAATTGGAAAAGTCTACACCACCTAATAATAAACCGATAGGCGGCATAACCACATCATTTACTAAAGAAGTAACAATTTTACCAAAAGCGGCACCAATGATAACGCCCACAGCTAAATCTACTACGTTACCGCGCATGGCAAAGTCTTTAAAATCTTTGAAAAAACTCATACTAATCTCCATTTCAAAACTTACAAACTAAAAAAATATAATGTATATTATAACGCAAATACATCGAAAAAGATAGATGTTGAAGTATAAAATAAATGCATAGATAAACAATGATTCATAGATTACAAAAAAGCTGTCATACAATATGGGGGAGAGACCAATGGATGACAGCTTTTGTATTAACGATGATGATCAACTTCTTGAATATTTGCATAGTTCCGATATAATTCATTAGGTAATTTCGTAGTAATAATAGACGCTTTATCAATGGAGGCAAAGGTTACAGATGAAATGCGATCAAACTTGGATGGATCTGCTAAGACGAAGGCATTGTGACATTTTTGTAATGCTTTTTCTTTCACAGACGCATCAAGAGGATCTTCTGTAGTAAAGCCTGATTTAAAACTAATACCATGGGTGCCAAAGAACCCTTGAGTAAAGTTATACGATTCCAATTGATTAAGGGCTACGCTACCGACGATTGATGAGGAAATGGGATTTACAGTGCCACCTAATAAGATGACTTTCAAATGACGTGATGCCAAGTGTGTAGCATGGTGAATGCCATTTGTTACAAAGGTTGCATTCGTATGCTGTAGATAGTGTAATACCATTTCTGTTGTACTGCCCGCATCGATAAAGATGAACCCAGAGGAGCTCACAAGCTCAGAAGCAGCTAGAGCAATAGATTCTTTCGCATCACGGTACATGACAGATTTAGGAACCATATCAATGTCCGTTGTTGTATGATCGATTGTGAGGCTCGCAGCACCACCGTGAACCTTTTGTAATAAACCTTTGTTGTGGAGATAGGCTAAATCTCTGCGTATTGTGGGCGCTGAAGAAGACAAAGCTCTTACCAGTTCATGTACGGTAACTACACGATTTTGTTTCAAGCGTCGTAAAATAGCAGAATAACGTTCTTCAGGAAGCATAGTAAAATCACCTCCAATATATGATTAACCTAATACTGCTTAGGAAAACGTACCTATTATTTTTCCTATATTCATGGTAATATAAATGACAAATAAATTATAGTAGTCTAAGGTGGTTTTCATCAAAATGTATAAAAGTAAAGACTATATTTTGCGATAAATTAAATATCCGCTCTGTGCGGATAGAGATTAGATAATACAGATGAGGAGATACGTATGAAAATAACAAAAATGCATGGTTTAGGAAATGATTTTATCGTTTTCTTCGATGATGGTACAAGCCAATTTGATGTGACAGGTATGGCACAACGTCTTTGTGATCGTCATACAGGTATCGGCGCAGATGGTCTTGTTATTGTCATGCCTTCTAAGGTAGCGGATGTGCGCATGCGCATTATTAATTCTGATGGTAGTGAAGCGGAAATGTGTGGCAATGGTATTCGTTGCTTTGCGAAGTATGCGTACGACCGCAAGACTATTGACAAAGAAGTATTCACGGTAGAAACGCTAGCAGGTATTATGACACCTACTATTATTGCAGAGGATGGGGTGGCTAAACTGGTGAAAGTAAACATGGGCAAACCGACTTTCCCAGCAAAGGATATTCCCATGGAGATAGAAGCAGGCAAAGTGATTGACTATACCATTGATGTAGATGGCAAATCCTATGTGGTGAGTTCTGTGTTGTTAGGGGTGCCGCATACAGAAGTGTTCGTAGAAGATGTAACGACAGTTCCGTTGACAGTATTAGGGCCAAAGATTGAAAAACATCCACTTTTCCCAAGAGGGACGAATGTAAACTTTGTACAAGTAGTGGATGAAAATACCGTGAAAGTCCGCACTTGGGAACGTGGTGCAGGGGCAACATTGGCATGTGGTACAGGCTCTTGCTCTAGTGCTGTTATGGCTCATGAAAAAGGTCTTACTGGTCGCTCTGTAGATGTGGAATTATACCTTGGTACTTTGCACATCGACTATGATGAGGACGGAACAGTGTATATGACAGGACCTGCTGCAGAGGTATTCACGTTAAATTTAGAGTCTGTAACTTGTTAGATAGATGCTAATAGGTAGAAACATAAGAAGTGTGAGCACTTAAATTATATAAATAATCAAGATATAATGACATCGCCATGTAGTCTTAGGAATATAATACATGTTAACGATAAAAGAGGAACGTTGATCAAATCGTATCAACGTTCCTCTTTTTCTATGTGCCATCATGAAAATATAAAAATAATAATATGGCTTTACATTAGATATGGCATGTTGTATTAGAGCTAGCTGCTCTAGTGCATTGCTAATTAATGCATGCTTAGGAATTAGTTTTGAGCTGGATTTTCTTGCCAAATTTTTTCATAAACGCTGTTTGTGTCGTAGCATGTAATTTGTCTACGGTTAAAATTAATCCATCTACATTTGGTGTAGGTGTTACAGCTAGGATAGTACCATGGGGTTCCAACTGACGATACAAGTAGGCTGCATCGGTTTGTAAATTATCGAAGTCCCCTAAGCTATAGGTACCTGTTGTAATGATGTGATTATCTAAGAAGTTTTTATCTTTGATGTAAGCCGTTTCTGCAGTAATGGCTTTCACATCACTAGAAGAGGTGAAGGAAATGACTAACTTGCCGTCACGCCAGAACATGGCTCCACGGTTGTGGAAATCATAGTTTTCACCAAATGTTTTTTTGATCAGACCTCGTGCGGTTTCTTCCATTTGCTGTTGCTGAATAGTGTGTTGAATAGCAGTCGATTCTTTGGAGAAGAGTAAACGATAGGTAATTTCTGCAGCTTCTGCCCGTGTTACATATTTTTCAGGATTGAACAAACCGGTTGTGCTGTAGTTGATAAATCCAAATAGAGCTAATTCACGTACCGAAGATTGCGCCCATGGAGCAATGAATTTTTGATCGCTAAAGTGAATTGTATCTAATGCAGTAGGGTCTTCTGTTCGGTATCCTTGGTAGTGTAAAAACTTATCTGCCACAACGGCAAACTCTTGGCGAGACATATACTGTTCTGGACGATAGGTAGAATCGCCATAGCCACTGATGATATTAGCCCTTGCGACGCTTTCAATGGCTAAGGAGGACCAACGATCAGAGGTGATGTCTGAGAAAGAGCTAGCTAACATGATGGAAGGCGTATCACCGAGCATCTTGCTGAATAAGGAGGCAGCCTCTTCACGAGATAAGGGATCATTCGGCTTGAATGTACCATTACGATAGCCACTCATGAGACCTTCCTTTGTCATTTTTGTAATCGACTCAAAGGCCCAAAAATTAGTTGGTACATCGGTAAAACGATATTTTTGGATTCGATCAAAAGTAGGAATACTGTTGGGCTGTGAGTAGGTAAATGTATTAGGTGCCACAGGAAGCGCACTGGTGGAGAGTGAGGTTGGAGCTTGTGCTTGGGCTAGTATTATAGGAAATGTAGTTAAAAAAAATGCTGTTATTATACGTTTCATAAAAAGACCTCCAGATATAGAGAATCGAATTGTGTTCTAGTATGTTTATCATACCATATTTGAAAGATTCGCTCCATGCGAAAAGAGTGATATTTATCAATGAATTTACTATAGAAAAAGTTGAATTATACATTGATAGTTATTTCTATTATGAGTTTTGGTTATAGAACTAATTTTGGGTAGGAATTAACGAATGAAAAGACATGTGTGTTTTAATAGAAGATTTGATATGTATTAAAATACATAAAAATTATACAAGCCTTGATGCTATAAGGCTTGATACGACTAGGGAAAACGTGTGATTTTTGCTACAAACTGGCCGATTGATAATGAATAGCAAATAGGCATAAAAATGGCTTCTTGCTAATATTGCAAGTCTTTTGTAATTACAGAAAATTTACTATATAATAAAATCATCAAAAAACTATTTAGACTAGATTGTTCTAAATAGTACATAGATGGAATACGATTGTTGCATTTTGCCAATCAAGTGATAGTAGTTTACTTTAAAGTTGAGGATGTGAAAAAATGAAAATTCATTTATTTCAACAATGTTTGATTGATATGTTCTACCCTCATGTAGGCATGGCAGGTGTAAAGGTTCTTGAAAACCTTGGCTGCGAATTAACAGTTCCTAAGAAGCAAGTGTGCTGTGGTCAGATGTTTGTTAACTCTGGTTATAACGAAGCTGCAAAAGGAGCTATCAAAAACACAATTGAACAATTCGAAAATGCTGATTATGTAGTGAGCATGTCTGGATCTTGTGCGTTCGCTATTCGCGATGAGTATCATCATATTTTAAAAGATGAACCAGAATGGTTAGCACGAGCTGAAAGATTGAGCTCTAAAATTTATGAGTTCACACAATTCATCGTTGACGTATTAGGGGTAACTGATGTGGGTGCTCGCTTTAATGACAAAGTGACATACCATAAATCTTGCCACGTAACACGCTTGATGGAAATCAAAGAACAACCTATGAAATTATTAGCAGGTATTCAAGGTTTAGAATATTTACCATTGCATCGTGCTGAGCGTTGTTGTGGATTTGGTGGTACTTTCACAGTAAAAAATCCTGAAATTTCCGCTGTTATGACAAAAGAAAAAGCGTTGAATATCGCTGATTCTGGCGCTAACATTGTAGCAGGTTCCGATATGGCTTGCTTGATGAATATTGAAGGTATGTTAGATCGACTTTACAAAGAAGGCGAAATTGATCGCCATATCCGTGTGATGCACATTGCGGAATTGTTGAATAGTCGATAGGAGGAGTCACCATGAGTAATATTTTATACGATACACGTCCGTTTAAGACACGCGTTAACGATGTGCTTGCTAATGACTTCAAAGTGAAAGCCATTCAAACAGCACAGGATGTATTTTATGAAAAACGTAAAGCTGTAGTAGATCAAGTTGCGGAATGGGAAGAGTTCCGTCAAGAGTCCGCTGATTTGCGTGACCATGTGTTGGCTAACTTGGATTACTATTTAAACCAATTTGCGGAAAATGCTGAAAAAGCAGGTGCCCATGTGCACTTTGCGGCTGATGATAAAGAAGCGACAGCGATTTGCATGGAAGTACTTCGTGCAAAAGAAGCAAAAATGGTTGTTAAATCCAAAACCATGGTATCTGAAGAAATCGG
>CAUVRW010000076.1:0-5501 GCA_963554425.1 uncultured Veillonella sp. | reverse complement strand
CAGGGATTCGTGAGACCGAAGATATTGTGGAAAGTATGGGCGTTGAAAAAGCACGCCAATATTTAGATAAAGCAGATGTAGTGGTCCTTGTCATTGATGGGTCCAAGCCATTGGAACCAGAGGAACAAGAGTTATTACAGATCATTACGAATCGTCCAAGCATCATCTTCTTGAATAAAGCAGACCAAATGCAATGCATTACGAAGGAAGAGATTGCGGCACTAGGGACTTTCACAGAGATTGTCACCATCAGTGCGGCCCAAGGAGAAGGTATGGAGGAGATGGCAAAGGTCATTACGTTCTTGGTACAAGGCGGAACTGTACAGGCCAGTCATGAGGCGATGCTCAGCAATGTGCGCCACATTACCTTGATGGAACAGGCGAAGTCTAGCTTGGATCAATCCATTCTTGCCATCGATAGCGGTATGCCTATCGATTTAATCGTCACGGACATTCGCGCCGCTTGGGAATTACTGGGCGATATTACTGGTGAAAGTTTACGTGAATCCATGGTGGATGAATTATTTAAACGATTCTGTTTAGGAAAATAGGAGAATACATGTATTTAGTAGATACGTATGATGTGATCGTCATCGGCGGTGGTCATGCTGGTTGTGAGGCTGCCTTAGCCACAGCCCGCATGGGGCACCGCACCTTGATGGCCACATTGAATTTAGATAACATTGCCCTTATGCCGTGTAACCCAGCCATTGGGGGACCTGGTAAAAGTCATCTAGTGTGCGAGCTAGATGCATTGGGCGGTGAAATGGGCATTAATGCAGATGCGACAGCCATTCAAATGCGCATGCTTAATACGGGAAAAGGACCTGCGGTACATTCCTTGCGAGCCCAATCCGATAAAGTTGCCTACCAACGCCGTATGAAAGAAGTCTTAGAAAACACAGAGAACCTCAATGTGAAGCAAATTATGGTCAATGAATTGCTCATTGAAGACGGCGTGGTACAAGGCATTGTGTCTGAATTAGGCGAAGTATACCAAGCAAAGGCTATCATCTTATGTACGGGAACGTACTTAAAAGGTAAGATTATTACTGGTGAATTGGCGTACACAGGTGGCCCTAATGGACAGCGGACAGCGGAGTTATTGTCTCAATCTTTATTGAATCATGGCATTAAGTTGATGCGCTTCAAAACAGGGACGCCAGCTCGTGTAGATAAACGAACATTGCACACAGAGAATATGGAAATGCAACCTGGTGACTCTCACCATAGAGCGTTCTCCTTTATGTCTGATTGGATTGATCGCAATGAACAAGTATGTTGGTTGACTTTCACCAATCAAAATACACATGATATCATTCGTGGCAATTTACACCGTGCCCCAATGTACACAGGTGTCATCGAAGGAACGGGCCCAAGATATTGTCCATCTATCGAAGATAAAGTAGTTCGCTTTGAAGATAAACAGCGTCACCAATTATTCGTGGAGCCAGAGGGCAATCATACGAACGAAATGTACGTACAAGGCATGAGTACAAGCTTACCAATCGATGTGCAGTATGCATTTTTGCGTACCATCCCAGGCCTAGAAGATGTGGAAATCATGCGTCCTGCCTACGCTATTGAATACGATTGCTTAGACCCATTGCAATTGACACCGGCGTTACAAGTGAAGCATATTCAAGGATTGTACTCCGCAGGTCAAGCCAATGGTACATCTGGCTATGAAGAAGCGGCTGCACAAGGGTTAATGGCAGGTATCAATGCAGCCTTATGGTTAGAAGGCAAAGAGCCATTCATTCTATCTCGTTCTGAAGGCTACATCGGCGTACTTATCGACGATTTGGTGACAAAAGGAACAAAAGAACCATACCGTATGATGACTAGCCGCAGTGAATATCGTTTGTTGCTTCGTCAAGATAATGCGGATATGCGACTTACTGAAAAAGGCTATGAAATTGGACTCGTTAAGGAAGAACGGTATAAGGCTTTCAAAGAGAAACAAGGTAAGATCGAAGAGGCCATTCAATTATTAGCAGATACACCTGTGAATCCTAGCGAAGAGACACAGCAAATTTTAGATCGCATTGGTACGCCTCGTATTAAGACGGGTATTAAGGCTTACGATTTAGTGAAACGCAATGAACTGAACTATGCAGTAGTGGCTGAGGCCTTCGACTTGCCTCGCTACGAAGCGCCGGTGGAAGAAGAAATCGATATTACCATCACTTATGATGGATATATTAAAAAGCAACTAGAACAAGTGGAGAAAGTGCGTAAGTTAGAGGCTAAAATCATTCCTCAAGATTGGGATTACACATCCATGAAAGGCATTTCTTTGGAAGCCATCCAAAAATTAACGGCTGTTCGCCCACACTCCATTGGTCAAGCGAGCCGTATTTCTGGGGTGTCTCCTGCGGATATTTCCGTGCTGTTGGTGCAAATTGAGCAGTACTACCGTGAAAGAGGTTAATATGACATTTTCAGACTATGTGAAAGCCCACACCGCAGCTTTTGGCTTAGCCCTCACTGATATGCAAGTGGATCAATTACAACGGTTTTACGAACAAGTGGTCACCACTAATGAGCATATGAACTTGACGGGCATCACTGAGCCAGAAGAGTTTGCTTTAAAACATGTGGTAGATTCTCTATCTTGCTATGACCCTAAGTATTTTACAAAGGGTGCGACAGTCATCGATTTAGGTACAGGCGCCGGCTTTCCAGGAGTTCCCTTAGGCATATACGATCCGTCTTTGCGGATTACATTGTTTGATTCCTTACAAAAGCGATTGCGTTTTTTAGATGGTGTGATTGAAGACCTAGGTTTGCAAGGATTACAAACCTTACATGGCCGTGCGGAAGATTTGGCACACCAGGAGTATCGGGAATCCTTCGATCTTCTCACTAGCCGTGCGGTGGCCCGTTTATCCATCCTATTGGAATGGGGATTACCTTACGTGAAAGTAGGGGGCTACATGGTGGCATTAAAAGGCTCTATCGTGCAGGAAGAACTAGAGGAAAGTAAACGTGCCCTATCCATCTTGGGCGGTGAAATTGTAGAGGTCAAAGAAGTGACGTTACCTACCTTAGAGGACAAACGAGCTATCGTGTATATTAAAAAGGTAAAGCCTACGGCAAAGAAATATCCTCGCAAACCAAAAGAGATTAAAACAAAACCTTTATAGCTTAGCACTATAACTTATAATAAAATATAGAAAAATGCTTATAAGTATGAACTATGGTATACTTATTAGGTACTCTTTTACATGTGCGGTCACTCTGTGTTCGCACATGTTTTATATTTGTAATACAAGATTGAGGTGAGATAATGGCAATCTATAACGGACGATTACCAAAACTCAATGAAGATGAAATAAAACGATACTCTGGATTAAAGCATGCGGAGGGATTTCCAGAGCAGTATGTGAAAGAAGCTGCCCTAGAAGTACAATTGGTGGCAGAACCTAGAGGTGTGTACCAATGCTATGATTACGATCCAGAAACGCATACCATACTCAGCAATCCACCAATGGTGCTAGATGCGACAGGCATCATCCGTCATTTAGGAAATGCTAAAAAAGTATATGTGTTAGCAGTTACAGTAGGAGAAGCCGTAGAAGAACGCAGTTCTGCTTTATTTAAAGAAGGCAAATCTACACTAGGTCTTCTTGTGGATGCAGCGGCTACAACCGCTGTAGAACAAGTGGCAGATCAGGTAAATGAACTCATCGACAGAGAGGCAAAAAAACAAGGTTTTAAAACGACATGGCGCTTTAGCCCAGGCTATGGCAATTGGCCTGTCACAGTACAACAAGAATTTGCTAAGATTATTAAGACAGAAGAAATTGGATTGACGGTGACAGACACAAGCATGCTATTTCCACGTAAATCAGTAACGGCTATTGTGGGCTGTCAAACAGTAGATGAAGAAGGACCAAAAACACAACGAGGTTGCACATCTTGTAGCCAAGTAGAGTGCGCATCTCGTAAGTTGCCAGAGAAGGGGAGAACGTCGTGCATTTAAATACATATACTGTTTGTGATAAATAATATGGAAAAGATATCCTAATGATAGTTATACTTTTTGCAACATAATTGATATTTGTGTAAGGTATAATAACTATTGGTAGTACTATCGTTGGTATACAGTGTCAATCAGTATAAGTTATTATAGTAGTTGCGTATGGCTTAGTTGTACTTTATATCATACTGATAGCCGTAAGATGCTAACAAAGAGATTTTGATTAAGAACAATAATTAGATGTATAGATAAGTAGCGTGATGTACTGATGCTGGGGAAGAGTTTCATCATCATGTGAAGTATATTGCCTAGGGCGAGCAATGTGCCTGATACATAAGTGAGGGACATATGGTATATATTATAGACGGCGGCATGGGCACCATGTTGCAAGCGGCAGGTCTTGGTGACGGGGCTTGTCCAGAATTATTTAACGTAGAACATCCGGACGTGGTGGAGCATATCCACGCAGAATATTTACGTCACGGTAGTGATATTATTACGACTAACACTTTTGGTGGGACAGCCTTAAAACTGGACGAATACCAATTGGGTCATCGTATGGATGAAATTAATCGTGCTGCTGTGAAAGTAGCACAAGCGGCTCGGGATAAGATTAACCCGAATGCAAAAATTGCAGGCGATATGGGTCCTAGCGGTCGCTTTATGGCGCCACTCGGGGTAGCTCAATTTGATGAGATTTATGAGACTTTCAGAGATCAAGCAAGAGTCCTCATCGATGCCGGTGTAGATTATATTATTATCGAAACCATCATCGAAATCCAAGAAATGCGTGCAGCTTTATTAGGTGCAAAAGACGCTCGTGACGAACTGGGAAAAACAAAAGACGATGTGAAAATCATTTGTCAGTTTTCCTTTAGTGAAGATGGTCGTACTATCACGGGTACACCACCAGAAGCGGCAGCAATCTTGATGGATGCTATGGAAGCAGATATTGTAGGTATTAACTGTTCCTTAGGGCCTGAGCAATTATTGCCACTCGTAGAACGTATGGCGGCGGTAACGAATTTGCCAATTAGTATTCAGCCAAATGCGGGTATGCCACAATTAGTAGGGAAAGAAACCATCTTCCCATTGGGGCCAGAAGA
The DNA here is from genome assembly GCA_963554425.1 of uncultured Veillonella sp. Taxonomy (GTDB): domain Bacteria; phylum Bacillota; class Negativicutes; order Veillonellales; family Veillonellaceae; genus F0422. Next base: position 410 of record CAUVRW010000076.1, on the reverse strand, counting down.
AATGGGTGAATATGCTCCTCGTTTCCTTGATGCAGGGGCATCCTATTTAGGGGCTTGTTGCGGTAGTACACCAAAACACATCGAGGCCATTGCTAAAGCGGCACGAGCACATACACCAGCAGAGCGACCATATGTAGAACCGTTTACTGCTTTCACAAGCCGTACTAGCGTAGTGAAAGTAGGTTTGCAAGAAAAACCTATCATTATTGGGGAACGTATTAACCCAACAGGCCGTAAGGTGTTGGCGGAAGAAATCCGTAAGGGTAGCTTCATCATGGTGAAAAAAGATGCCTTAGCTCAAGTAGAAGCTGGTGCGGATGTGCTAGATGTTAACATGGGTGTGACAGGCGTCGACCCAGGGGAAACGATGAAACGAGCTATCGAAGAATTAACGATGCTTGTAGAGGTTC
>CAUVRW010000075.1:0-5560 GCA_963554425.1 uncultured Veillonella sp. | reverse complement strand
GTAGCGCCACTGCGCCCCTAAGTAGTGTTTATTTTCATTATTAATCCATCCTGTAGCACTAATGCTACGATTGATATCATACTGAAAACCATATGACACATGGTCATTTTTAAGGCCCCTAGTTAAGGTAATCATCAAATCTGGCACTACATATTTACCGATGGTAACGTTAAAATTATTTTTTTCCTGCAAGTCACGAGAGTCTTTTCCATCTAAAGAACCTGTGGTAATATTCACCAAATCCAATCCCAGTGTATCTTGCAGCACATCTTCGATATAGCCAAATGCCAAAGACTGTAAGCTAGATGTCAGTAACGCATTGGCATCTTCTGATGTAACTCCACTAGCATTGCCCACATTTCGACCAAATGTCAACAGCGAAATGATTTGACGTTCCGATAAATTAGGTTCTGACGTTAATTTTAATTTCATCTGCGTCGCAGGTCCTTCCGCTTGTAGAGATATACGATAGTTCTTCACATTCGCCATACTTCGCACATTGAGTTCAGGAATGATACTGCCTGTGACAAATTTCGCCTGTCCTTCTGTGATTTTAAAGCGATTTTTCAAATATTTTACATGTCCTTTGTTGACGGATAACTTACCACTCGCCTTCGGTTCCCCTACAGTTCCTTCAAATTTGACCTTACCTTGTAAGAACATATCGTAGAGCAATGGATTATAAAGACGCACATTTTCTTTTGCATCGATAGTCAAGTCTAACCCCAATGGAATCGATGCATCTGAACTTTCAAAGCTCAATGGAATCGAACCCACCACATCATGCAATGTAATAGCTCCCACCAATTTCGGCATTTCCGGCGTATCCACAATATACAGTTCACCATCTAAAGGCCCTGTATAGAATGCATGACCAATTTCGATACCTTTCATTTGTAACGCACCATAGTAGGATGTAATGCTAGTTCCCATCCAACCAATATTACCAGATAGACCTGCATTGCCTTTTCCCATGGTGGTGCTACCTGTAATATCTACATGATTACCATTGAACAACAACTGCCCTTTTAGTTGAGTCACTGGCTTTTTCAAAGATTGTAATTGCATGGATCCATTAGGGAGCTCTATAGTACCATTGGCCAAGATATTCGAAGAATTGCCTGTCACATGAACAACACCATGAATAGCACCGTCAGCGGACTGCACTTCTTTAAACATCAAGGGCAGAACGGACAAGTTTGCTTCATTCATATCCACGTATACATCAAATTGCTTGCTTCTATCATCCGTTACATATTCATTGGTTACAAAAGCGCCCAATGGTAGCTTACCACGAACTTTTATAGAAGAATCTGATTTTTTAATCATTCCTTGTTGAATATTTACTACTTGGTCTTCCATGGTTCCTAAGATACTCAACTGATCTAGACTAATACCATTGATGACTGCTTGTTCCACTTCACTGGAAAACTCTACCTTTGGCGATTTAGTAGGTCCATGTACATTGATGATAAAGTTCCAATTTCCCTGTGCATTTACATCTTTTGTAACTAGAGGTAATACGGTTTGCACTGGCACTTTTGACGCCACCAATTGAATATCCGTAGAGCCATCTAAATCAGCTTTACCTTTGCCCACAATGAGTCCTTCTTTAATAGGTAACTTGAACGTACGAATATCAATGGTTCGTCCACCATAACCTAAGTCTAGCGTAGCCGTCCCTACCACTTCATCGCGAATCGTCGTATTCTCAAGCGTCCCTTTTACATCTAGTCTCGGACTGTCGCTAGTACCACCTAACTCAATGGTAGCCTGCAACTTGCCATTCACATCTGGTACTTGTGCATTGGTTAATGCCAATAATTGATGCAAATCTCCATCTCGGACACGTACATACCCAAATAAGCGTTTTGGATTCTCTAATTGAACTCCACCTTTCACTTCGTATTGACTAGTGCCACTACCTGTGAAAGTCAACCCTTGTAGATGTACTACCTGTGGTGTAATATACACAGAACCTACTATATCATGCAAGGTAGTATCCTGCACCTGCATCGTATCGGACTGCACGTTTCCTTCAAAGATCGGTGCATCCACCGTGCCACCGAGATGACCTTCCGCCCCTACATAGCCAACCATGTGGAGTCCCGCATCACGAACGAAAGGTTCAATAGGTACTGCATCGCCTACAAAATTAATATCTAACTGCTTATCTTGTATATCCCCATCTACAATGATAGAGGACCCATAAGTACTGATATCTAACCTTGGTAAATGTAGATGACCATCATGATATGTATAGTTCCCTTCAATGGATGTAAAGAGTTTACCATATGCGGAACCATCCCAGGCTTTCAGATGACCGTTTATTTCTGGTTGTTGTAACGTTCCTTGCACATGAATATCCGTATTAAGCCATCCCGTCATAGGAATGTCTGTAAAGGTTGACAATACATCTTCGATACGCACATCCTTTGCAGACCCTTTGATATCCATAGTTTGTTCACCGTCTAACTGGATAAATCCATCTAGGTCATAAGTGCTTTTTCTATATTCCAACTTACCTTCAAGAATATGGAGGGTAGTATCATCTAACTTTGTTTTAATAAATCCACGGTCAAACTTGGTTGTTCCATAGGAAAGAGTTTCACCAGCAATCATGACCGTTCCTGTCGGATTCTCTAGGGACCCTTGTAAATTAGCCTCCACAGAAACAGTACCGCCTAACGGTTTAGGGCTCCACTCATTGAACTGTTCTAATCCAATGTTGGTACCATGTAAATTAATACCAAATGTATCATTTCCTAATCGACCATTACCCGTGAAAGTGCCTCGACCCCAAGTACCATTTAGGTACGGCACTACTAGCTGTGTGCCATCCCAAGATACACTGGCATCCAAGGTATCCACTAAGATAGATTGATACCCAATGCGGCGTCCATGTACAGATCCGTTTATATTGGAAATCGACCCTTGTTCCCCTTCAATGGTTATGAACCCACTCACTGTGCCCTGTACAGAAGGTAAGCCCTCAAGAGGCAGTCCATATAAGGATACATCTTGTACCTCTACTTGTGCTGAGAAATTATCTGTATCCATATGATAGGAGCCAGTACCAGTCACAGTTCCACCTTGCGTACTCAGTTCTGCATCTCCTACATGAATCATTTGATCTCCATAAGAAAGATGAGCTTTCCCACGATTGACTGTGATCCCTTCATAGACAATATCTCGTACCTCTACATCGCCACTAGCTTTTACATTAGACACAGGACCTGTTAGCAGTGCCTCTGCCGTAATAGTTCCTGTCAGTGGCAGTTGACCAAACGAGGCTAAATTCCACTCTTTCAAACCTACGTTGACATGTAATGTAGGATCCTCATCAAAGACATGATGTACAGTCCCACTCACACGAAGGTGCTCATCATTCACATTGGTTTCAATTCCGTCCAAGAACAACACATCTCCATGGATTTGAAGCGTTCCCTTCCCAGATGTTAACCGATAGCCTTGAATAGTTGTCCCCACGTTTTGGAAGGAAAGTCCACCTTCCCCATACCAGAAACCACCACGTTGTGTGACTGTCAATGCTACATCTGTCAGCTCACCGCTGATAGGACTTACTGCAGTTGGTAAGGAGATTCGATTCATAATAGGAGCCATATCTAAATGTGGTGTTTCCACATAGAATGATCGATTACCACTGTCATCCAACGCCCATTGTATGTTGGAATGAATACGATCCTTTCCTAATTGGGCATCCACTACTCCATCTAGCATATGTCCACCATCACCTAGGACGGTCACATTCACATCCGATAAGTGCAACGGTTCTGCATGAGGTAAATAAAGAGATACGCTCCCATTCTCTAATCGTAGTAATCCACTAAATTGACTAGGACTATCCGTCTCTCGTTCCTTCACTAACTGTAGTACATTCCATTGCCCCTGTTCATCTTGCACCACATTGACATGCGGTGAACTAACAGTAACCGTACCGATTAAAGCATCTGGTGATACCTGTCCAAAAGGATATTGCAATACCTTGAGCCATTGAATGGATACCGTCAATGCATCTGCGGTAAGCACACGTTGCCCTTTCGCATCATCAACGATAAGATCCTTCATTTGAACGGAACCATCCCAACCAATGTGAAATGTTGAATAGGAAACAGTTCCATTCAGTGCTGTATGTAATTGTTCTTGCACATAAGGCCCTACATAGGTTTCACTCAATGGTTGTAAGCCGAATACAATGCCTGCTACACATCCACTGAATACAATACCTAGTAGCCAGTGTTTCCTCTTCATGATTCACCTCATATCGGTATGATCACTATCCTTGATTAACAAATTTTACACCACTACCCACTGTGGCTTCTACAGGAATACCCATAGCTTTTTCCAAAGTAGCAATGCTTAAGTTATAGTTATATAAAGCATCTACATAATTGTTACGAGCTGTGGCCAACGCCGTTTCTGCATCAAGTACATCCACATTCGTGCCTACTCCTGAACGGTAACGCAATGTTTTAATGCGGAAGTCCTCTTGTCCTGCTTCTACTGCTGCATGGGTACTTTGAATTTTTTGCTCTGCTGCGTTTAAATTTAAGTATCCTTCTTGGATTTGCAATTGTACAGTTTCAATAGTTTGTGCATAGGCTTCTTTCGCTTTTTCTAAGTTTGCTTTGGCAGCACTTATATTAGCTTTTGATTGGCCCCCATCCCATACATTCCAAGATAGTATAGCCCCTACAGCCCAATTTTTATTATCGTTACCCGCCCAATGTACACCATTCATACCACGGCTAGCATTCGCTTTGACCACTGGACTATCTGAAGCATCTGCACGGCTTAGATTTTCTTCTGCTGATTTCACTAACATCGCTGCTTGTACAATCGTGCCACGATGTAAAACACCGTAGGATTTAGCCGATTCTAATGAAATAGCATATGGTGTATAAGATAGCTCTTTATCTGCCGTTACCACCGGTGTAGACACTGGTAACCCTACATGATTATTGAACTTTGCTTCTGCTAAATTAGCAGCGTTTTTCGCTTCTACTAAAGCAGTTTTTGCATTCGCTAATCGTGTATTCGTAGCCAGTACATCAGATTTAGATACAATACCTACTTGATATTGTAAGTTAGCATTTTTTAAATGTTCTTCGTAATCACGGACTGTTTGTTCTGCTACATTTACCTTATTACGAGACATGATAAGGGACAAATAATTAGTTGCTGCCGTTAATTTAGCTGTTTGCGCGGCTTCCGTTAATGCTGCGCCACTGCCATCACGACTATATTTAGCTGCTTCAATTTGTGCATCCAAAGCACGATTAAATAGGGATACACCTAGCCCTAATTGATGGGAGAAGGCATTGCTAGTTTGGCTAATACCATTTGCTTCACTGCCTGCATGCTTAGCACTATAAGTATAGGTCACTACTGGGTTTCTACCACTGGTAGCCACCCCTACTTGTGCTACTGCCGCTTCGTAATCCCATTGAGATTGATGTAAGGTTCTATTATTTTGCAATGCTAATGCAATGGATTGTGGCAATGTAATAGACACAGATTGACTGTTTGTCTGTGCTTG
>CAUVRW010000074.1:0-5631 GCA_963554425.1 uncultured Veillonella sp. | reverse complement strand
CTATTGAGTTTCCGTCCCCGTACTGGGGATTATTTTTTATCACAAAAAGTTAACAGTGGACATTATATTGGAGGTTTATATTTGTTTCCGTCCCCATACTGGGGATTATTTTTTATCCGGTGCTTGCCTTATACTGTAGTTTGCCTGCTGTGCATGAGTTTCCGTCCCCGTACTGGGGATTATTTTTTATCAAAAGACGCAATGATACACATGGGAATAGAATTTGTGCATGAGTTTCCGTCCCCGTACTGGGGATTATTTTTTATCGGGTTCATGGTGTGAATACGATACAAACATGGAATTAGTAAAGTTTCCGTCCCCGTACTGGGGATTATTTTTTATCACTTAGAGATGTAAAGTTTTTTGAAGGAGAAGATGTTGTGGGTTTCCGTCCCCGTACTGGGGATTATTTTTTATCAAACTCGAAGAAAACGGCTTATTATAATCTCTAATTTTTAAGTTTCCGTCCCCGTACTGGGGATTATTTTTTATCCCTACCCTCTATTATTATGATAACTACGGCTTTTAAGCCACTAATATCGGCGAAGTCCTCATATACACAACCTGAACTTCTAACATGACACACAAAATTGTCATTTAAGCCATTTCTTATCACATCGGCGGAGATTTATTTATAGCACAAGAATACCATATATCATAGATAACTTGCAAATTTCAAAAACAAAGGATCCTACCACCAAAATATATCAAACCTTACGGATGTGAGGGGTAGCTTGGTTACATGATAAATCCAACCTAATACTCCGTCAAGTTTCATTTCTTATTTTCACTTATAAATATAAATTATTTAATGTTATGGTGAATCTTCGAATAAAATAAAATACATATCCATGTTCACTATCTCCCCACTACAAATCCCCTATAAAATGCTATAATATAATCAACAAGTAACAACATATTAATCTATACAATAAAGGAGTTCTCCATGATTCGTATTGCTTTTGGTCAAATTCAGGTACACCCTGGTGAGCCTGCTACAAACTTTCAATCTATAATGCATGCCATCGACTATGCCAAGGCGGTAAGCACGGATATCCTTATCTTTCCAGAATTGTGCCTCAGTGGGTATATGATTGGAGACTTGTGGGACCAAGTGCCCTTTGTGAAGGATTGTCTCTATTACGGTGAGGAACTGGTGAAAGCCACTGAAAACACCAATCTTACGATTATCTTTGGTAATGTAGGTATTGATGAAAGCCTCCGCAATCTAGACGGCAGTCTTCGCAAGTATAATGCTCTGTATGTAGCATCCAAAGGTAAATTAGTATCTAACCCGTCACAACCGTATCCGTTTACCATAAAAACATTATTGCCATGTTATCGATACTTTAACGAGCCACGTTATTTCACTAGCGCTAATGTAGTGGCAAAAGAACGTAATCTATCATTATCCGATATCAACCAACCTCTCACTATTTCTACACGTCAAGGCGACTTTACTATTGCTCCTGTTATCTGTGAAGATAGCTGGGATACGCACTACCCAGATTGCCCAACTAGTCTTATGCTAGAATCTGCAAAAGCGAAAGGCCAGCACATCGATTTGATCGTTAATTGTTCTTCCTCCCCTTACACTATTCACAAACAAGAACAACGTCGTGCCTTATTTAGGAACCAAGCCAAACGATACAACACACCGATTGCCTATGCAAATCATGTAGGCATTCAAAACAATGGCAAAAATATCTGCATTTATGATGGATGTTCTACTTTGTATGATGTGAATGGTTCTGTTGTGGAAGAAGTACCAGCTTTTGAAAATACAGTACGCCCTACATTATTAAAAGATACCTTGTGGCAACCACTTTCAAATTCTAACTCTGAACAACAGGATACTTCTGAAGATAGTACAGCACTTCAACTGTCCCTAGAACATAATAGATGTGATAAAAATGATACATATCATACACAGGATTTAAATCATATACAGGATACAACTCCTACCTACATCCCTACCCTATTCAAATCCCTTCAATACGGTATTCGTCAATTTTTAGCACAAACTGGGATTAAAAAGATTGTCATTGGTGCCTCAGGTGGTATCGACTCTGCCCTTAATGCTGCTTTGTACAGCACGGTATTACCGCCAGAGAATTTATACTTAGTCAATATGCCAAGCCGTTACAACTCAGATATAACAAAAGATTTGGCCTACCAATTAGCACAGAACATCGGTTGCCATTATGGTGTATTCCCTATTGAGGAAGCTGTCAGTGACACCATTGAGCAATTAGAGAATACTAGCTTTACAAAGTATAACACCCATGTCATCCCAGAATTACATCACCATGGTAATGTGCATACAACAACTATGCTAGATGTAAAGGGAAATACTGTATCTTCTGAAGAAGATATGAGCCAAATTGTGTTATACAGTTCTGACCAAACACCTACAAACTATGATGCGCAACGCCCTATTGAAAATGACTCCAACACTACATCTTTCTTGCAGTTATCTACATTAGCAAAGGAAAACATCCAAGCCCGTGATCGTTCCTCTCGTATCTTAGCCGGCATAGCATCTGCTGTGAACGGGGCTTTCACGTGCAATGGCAATAAAACGGAGTTCACTGTTGGCTATGCTACGATGTACGGTGATTTAGCAGGTTTTCTCGCTGTAACGGGAGATGTGTGGAAAACGGACGTCTATGCTCTGGCTCGCTATATGAATGAAACCATCTTTCAACGTGAAGTCATTCCACAAGGGTCCATCTATGTGGTACCGAGCGCCGAGTTATCTGATGCACAGGATGTAACCCAAGGCTTAGGCGACCCATTACAGTACGAATATCATGACCTTTTGTTCCGTACCTTTGTAGAGGGTACACCACATACACTACCTCATCAGCGATTGACCCCTGAGGATATCTTGTACGCTTACGAGAACGAAACGCTGGAACACCTATTAGGATTGCCAAATCCTATGTCTCACTATTTCACATCCACAGAGCAATTTATCGACGATCTGGAACGCTGGTGGAAATCATTCAATGGCTTAGCTGTGGCAAAACGCATCCAGTCACCACCGCTTTTCCTCATCAGCGAACGTGCCTTTGGCAGTGACCTAAGTGAAAGTCAATTAAAACCATATTTCTCACGTAATTACTATGTCATGAAAGATAGAATTCTACATCACCTATCCAAATAGTGAGTATACTTCTTAGTTAAACAATATAACTCTATACTATAGTAACGCTATATACAACGTTGTAATATACCTTATTAGATATCTTACATCCTGTATATAGCGTTATTTAATGTTTGACCATTTACTCATGCACTACTTTCAAAAACGATATAACCCATGCTAAAAAGTGTATTGTAATGATAATTATTATAGATTACAATAAAGTTAACCCTATGGGTTGCGTTTTAATGTGTATTTGGAGGTATATTATGCAACAAGCATGGAAAGACTTCAATACAGGTGTATGGGATAAATCCGTGGACGTACGCGATTTTATCCAACGAAACTATGTGCCTTATGTAGGCGATGATTCTTTTCTAGTAGGTCCAACAGAACGAACTACTAGACTTTGGCAACGGGTATTAGATTTATATGAGGAAGAACGACAAAAAGGTTCTGTTATCGATGCAGATACTGATGTAGCAACTCATATTACGGCGCATGCCCCTGGATATATTATTAAAGAGGATGAACAAATCGTTGGTCTTCAAACTGATTATCCTTTAAAACGTGCCATGTTCCCTTATGGTGGTTTACGAACTGCTAAAAGTGCTATCGAAGAGTATGGTTACAAAATGGATCCAACTCTTGAAGCATTCTTTAAAACTCATCGTAAGACACATAATGATGGTGTATTTGATGTATATACACCTGAGATGCGAGCTGCTCGCTCTGCTCACATTATTACGGGCCTACCTGACGCGTATAGTCGCGGCCGAATTATCGGTGATTATCGCCGTGTAGCCTTATATGGTATCGATTATTTGATCAAAGATAAAGAAGATCAATTCAACATTACCATGGGCGATATGATGCCAGATGTCATTCGTGACCGCGAAGAAATTCGAGATCAAATCCGTTCTTTAAAAGAATTAAAAGAAATGGCAGCGTCCTACGGATTTGACATCTCCAAACCTGCTACCGATGTAAAAGAAGCTATCCAATGGCTGTACTTTGGCTACTTGGGTGCTATCAAAGAACAAAATGGGGCAGCTATGTCCATCGGACGTAACTCCACTTTCTTAGACATCTATGCAGAACGTGATTTGAAATCTGGTAAATATACAGAAGAACAAATCCAAGAAATGGTGGATCACTTCATTATGAAATTGCGCATGGTACGTTTCGCACGTATCCATGAATACAACAATTTATTTACTGGTGATCCTGTATGGACAACAGAGTCTATCGGTGGTATGGGCACTGACGGACGTACATTAGTGTCTAAAACGGCATTCCGTGTCCTACATACATTGCAAAACCTTGGTCCTGCTCCTGAACCAAACTTAACAGTACTTTGGTCTCCTTCCCTTCCTGAAGGTTTCAAAAAGTTCTGTGCGAAGCTCTCTATTGCAACATCTTCCATTCAATATGAGAACGACGAAATCATGCGCCCTAACTCTGGTGATGATTACGCGATTGCTTGCTGCGTATCCCCTATGCGTATCGGTAAAGAAATGCAATTCTTTGGCGCTCGCTGTAACTTGGCGAAAGCCTTACTATATGCTATCAATGGTGGCGTAGATGAAAAGCTGAAAAAACAAGTAGGTCCAAAATTCCGTCCTATTACTTCAGAATACCTTGACTTCGATGAAGTGATGGAACGCTTTGAAGATATGACGGAATGGTTAGCAGGTGTGTATGTGAATGCCTTAAATATCATTCATTACATGCATGACAAATACGCCTATGAAAAATTAGAAATGGCATTACATGACCGTAAGGTAACACGTTGGTTTGCTACAGGTATTGCTGGACTTTCCGTAGTAGCCGATTCACTATCTGCTATTAAATATGCGAAAGTAAAACCAATTCGTGATGAAAATGGCATTGCTATTGATTTTGAAATTGAAGGCGAATTCCCTAAATATGGTAATGATGATGATCGCGTAGATGATTTGGCGGCTACGGTAGTATCTGGCTTTATGAATAAAATTCGTAAACATCCAACCTATCGTCAATCCGTACCAACTATGTCACTATTAACCATTACATCTAATGTGGTATATGGTAATGCTACTGGTGCTACTCCTGACGGACGTAAAGCAGGTATTCCATTTGCTCCGGGTGCCAACCCTATGCATGGTCGTGACGAACACGGTGCTATCTCTTCCCTTGCATCTGTTGCTAAAATGCCATGGCGTGATTGTTGCGATGGTATTTCTAATACATTCTCTATTATTCCAGATTCTCTAGGTAAATCCGGAGAGTCTATGGTGACACTAGGCGACTTAGATTTAGACATAGACCTAGGCAACATTGAACATGCCTTAGCCGATGGTTGTGAAAATCTAGCGTGTCGTGAGCCAAATGTTACTTTCCCTGAAGAAAAGGAGTAAATATGACTAACGAACAACAAGTTGATAATTTAGTACAATTGTTAGATGGGTACAGCAAAAAAGGCGGCCACCATTTAAACGTAA
>CAUVRW010000073.1:0-5699 GCA_963554425.1 uncultured Veillonella sp. | reverse complement strand
TTAGTCTATGGGACATGATGCAAGAGGGCATCGTCTTTCCTATTACAAAAGTGAGTTGTGAGTATAAAGAAGTGGCACGTTTTGACGATGTATTGCGGGTAGAATTAACAGTGGCCTCATTGTCTAGGGCTCAATGTACTTTCACCTATCGGATTATCCGTGAAAGTGACGGAGCTCTCATTTGCACAGGGGAGACGCAAAATGTATTTACCGCTAAGGAAACGGGAAAAATTATTCGATTGCCAGACATATTTTTCAAGCCCATGAAAGCCGTAGCAGAGGAGGAGTAGGGAATGTCGCCCATACAGAAGGAATTGCCTATTGGAGTCTTCGACTCTGGCATCGGTGGATTGTCTGTATTATCTGTGCTTACACAGGAATTTCCAGAAGAAGATTTTATTTACGTTGGAGATAGCGCAAATAATCCAGTAGGAAATAGACCCATTGAGGAAATTGAAGGCATTGCTACAACTATTGCAGAATTTTTAGTGGCACAGCCGGTGAAATTACTAGTGATCGCATGTAATACGTTTTCTGTGGTGGCTTTGGACAAGTTATCCAAACGATTTGATGTACCTATTGTGGGGATGTCACAGGGGATTCATGATGCATTACGCATCAAAGTCAAACAGAAACGAAAAGGCCCCTTAGGTATTATGGCTACCGTAGCGACTATTAATAGTCATAAACATATGGATGCGGTACATAGTTTAAAACCTCATGTAAAAGTGCTAGAACAAGGCTGTAAAGATTTGGCAGCCTGTATTGAGGAAGGGCATTTAGATGATGATTTGCTTCGGAGTTGTGCCAAAGAGTATGTACAACCATTAGTAGAGGCAAATGTGGAAGTCGCCATCTTAGGTTGCACTCATTATCCGTTAGTAGAATCTGTATTGCGAGAGTTGACGGATAATCGCATTTGCTTTGTAGACCCTGCGTGGGAAACATCAGATGCAGTGGGAGCCATTTTGTACAGCGAAGACCTAGAACAAAGTACAGGACGGATAGGCTCAATTCAAGTTTGTGTCACAAGTCATGCAGATCGAGTGACTCCTATCGTACAAGATATTTTTAAGGATACTAGCTTAGAAGCTAAGCTCATTACTCTATAGGAGGAAGTATGTATATTTACACATTAATAGATACCCTAGTGTGGATTGCTTGTATCATTGCCATCATATATATTGTGTATCGCATCTTTGCATGGCGACAAGGCAATGAAGAGATTGTGATTATGGTAAAACGCCGTACTCCATTTGTCGTAGAAGATATTAGTTTTGACCAAGTGGTGTTATCTACGGATATTCCATTTGTGAACAGAGGAAAACAATACGGAACCATCATGGATATGTTCCCTCGTCATTTATTGCCACAAGAACAATTTGACAATGTGCGAATCCAATCTTGGTTGACCGATGCGAAAGCTGAACGTCATGATGGCTATTGGGAAGCCTTGGTGTATAAGCAAAGACAAGGCAGTACCATTCGTTTGCGGATTGTTATGACCGCTAATAGTGGCAATATTCGTAAAGACTTAGTGGGATTCCCTGATATGCCTATCGATATTTACCATCAAGTGGTAGGTCGCGAGGCATACCGTATTTCAAAAACTAGAATTACTCTAACTGCAGAAGAGTTAGAAGTAGCGATGCGTAAATAGGAGGTATATCATGGCAGAATTAGAACTTTTACCAATCCCTACGCGCATTTTAACGAATAAAGATGATATCGTAGAGGCTATCGTAGAATTTGCAGGACCCTATATTGGACCAGAAGACATTGTGTGTGTAGCAGAATCTGTAGTGGCTATCACCCAAGGAGAATTCACACGTCCAGAAGATTTAAAAGTATCTTGGCAAGCTAAATTTTTAAATCGCTTTATCCATCCAGATGGATCTATGGCATCTGTGTATGGTATGCAGGCGGCTATGGATAAAGAAGGGGAATGGAAAATGATGTTTGCCTTCTTCTGTGGCGCCGTTGCGAAAGTGTTCAAAAAATCTGGCGTGTTCTATCAAATGGCACGTACTGCATCTTTAACAGATGATGTAACAGGCACCATGCCTCCATTTGATAAATGTATCGTCTATGGACCAAAACAACCACATGCAGTAGCCGATGCTATTATGAAAGCAACAGGAGCTTATGGGGCTTGTGTGGCAGATGTGAATGATTTAAAACGAGCTGCTATTTTAGGCCATAGCCGTGGATTAAAACCACAACAAATTGCGCAAATTTTGATCGATAATCCATTTGGCAATGATAGCCAAATGACGCCGATTGTGGTGATTAAAAATTATGCTTCTGTGTCTAAGCGAAGAGTCTAAAGCGTATTGGAATCATGACAATATTGCATGTCGTTCATAGAAGATAAAAATTGTTGATACTTGTGCTTGCAAATTGAGCGGTATCAGCGTATACTGAAAGAGAACTTTGGGGAGCCTCATGGCTGAGAGTAAACGAATGTTTTGACCCATAACCTGATTTGGATAATGCCAACGTAGGATAAGTTTGATTCGTCATACCGAGGACATCCAACAGGATGTCCTTTTTTGTATCTTTTATAGATGATGTCGTATATGGATACAGATTGAAGGTGCATCTAGTGGATGTACAAGTGGAACAGAATAGTGAGACGATAGAGTGCTACAGCATGAAGGGGCATACCACCGCGGGTATGGTTTTTCGTGCTGTTTTTTTATACTAGTATGTGATGAAGGATCCCGTACAGGTGATTGGCGGTATACTAGTTTTGAAATGTATATATAGCAAATGCTATAGTTAGGAGGATATGATGAAAGTAAATGGAACAACCTATCATTATGAAGGGCAAACAGTACAAGAAGTGCTGACAGCCTTAGCGTTTCGCATGGATCGCATCGTAGTGGAATATAATGGGAAGATTCTTTCTAAAGCAGATTGGGAATCCACTCGGGTGAGCGCTGCGGACACAATGGAAGTAGTAACCTTTGTAGGAGGTGGCTAAATGGTATCCTTACAAGATAAAAAAGTATTGCTCATCGGTGTGGGCGGTGTTGGTTCTCATGTGGCAGTGGCATTGTGTCGTGCCGGAATTGGACAACTAGAAATCGTAGACTTCGACGTTGTGGATGAGAGTAATCTAGGCCGTCAATACTATGACGTGAATGATGTAGGAGTGTTGAAAGTAGAGGCTATGAAAGGTCACCTGAATCGGATGAATCCAAACTGTGAAGTCATCGTTCATAATGAATGCCTCACACCAGAGCGATTATCTGAATTAATCGATGGCTATGACATGGTTGTAGAAGCAGTGGATAAAGCGGTCACAAAAGCGTGGATGACAGAAGTCGTTTTAACTCATCCTACAGAACCTTTGCTAGTAGGTTGTTCTGGCATGGCTGGTTGGGGCGATAGTAATGGGATACGCCGTGAACGGAGACACCATCGCTGGTACTTATGTGGTGACGGTGTGAGTGATATCGATTCTATTGGAAAAATTACTGCCGCTCGTGTTATGGTTTGTGCCGGCCATATGGCAAATGCGGTCATTCAACTATTACATGGAGAAGATATTGATTAAGGAGGAATCTATGACACTTTCAGTACAAGATATGGAAACACAAGACACATGGACTTTAGGGGGACATACATTACACTCTCGATTTATCTTGGGATCTGGCAAATTTTCTATCGACTTAATTGAAGCTGTCCTAGAAGAAGCAGGGGCAGAAATGATCACCTTAGCATTGCGTCGTGCGGTGGGTGGCGAAGTAGAAAATATCTTAGATGCCATTCCAAAAGATACTATCTTAATCCCTAACACAAGTGGCGCCAGAGATGCGGAAGAAGCGGTGCGCATTGCACGCCTATCCCGAGCTACAGGTTGTGGAGATTTTGTAAAAGTAGAAATTATGAAAGATTCTAAATATTTGTTGCCTCACAATGGAGAGACGATTAAAGCAACAGAGATCTTAGCTAACGAAGGATTTATTGTTTTACCGTATATGTATCCAGATTTAGAAGTAGCTCGTGATTTAGTCAATGCTGGTGCCGCAGCAGTGATGCCTTTAGCTGCCCCTATCGGATCTAATCGTGGATTACAGACGAAGGAATTTATCAAAATTTTAGTAAATGAAATAGACTTGCCTATCATCGTAGATGCTGGTATCGGAGCTCCCTCCCAAGCAGCAGAAGCGATGGAAATGGGCGTAGCTGCGATTATGGCGAATACGGCAGTAGCCTCTGCGGGCCATATTCGAGGTATGGCAAAGGCCTTTGGTTTAGCTATCCAAGCAGGACGATTGGCATATTTATCAAAATTAGGACCAACCCTTGAAACAGGTGGTACCGCTTCCTCTCCATTAACAGGATTTTTGCGATGATTGCAATAATATCTCTTATATATTGATATATAACACATATATATGAGATATAAGAAATAGTGAATACTTATGAAAATACTGAGCTAAATTGATGAATGTAGCTCAGCGATTGCAGTGTCAGGAAAGGAGCGCCTATGTCTAGTACTACTAGATTTCATATAGATGATCCATGTTGGAAATATCGCCCTCATATGGATCAAATTGAAAGTCCCATTTTAGAAACAGTGTTAGAAGAACGTGAACAATATACGTACGACCACTATACAGCAGATGACGTGCGCCGTGTGTTGCAAGAAGATACTATTGACTTAGAAGGGCTGAAAATTTTGTTATCTCCTGCAGCAGATCCTTTTTTAGAGGACTTGGCGGAGAAAGCGAAAGCCGTAAGAACAAGATACTTTGGCAATTCTGTATATTTGTTTACACCATTATATATTTCAAATTATTGTGATAATCTTTGCGTGTATTGTGGCTTCAACTGTAAAAATCAGATTCATCGTGCCAAATTAGATGAAGATGGCATTGAGGAAGAGTTAAAAAACATTGCCAAAACAGGATTACAAGATATCCTGATTCTTACAGGGGAAAGTGAACGTCACAGTCCGATTTCGTACATTGGTCGTGCCTGTGAATTAGCAAAAAAATATTTCAAAGTAGTAGGCGTAGAAATTTACCCTGCCAATGTAGATGACTATGCGTATTTACGAGAATGTGGTTGCGATTATGTGACGGTATTCCAAGAAACGTATAATTGGGAAAACTACAAAACATTGCATTTGTTAGGCAATAAGAGTATCTTTCCATACCGATTAGAAACGCAGGAACGGGCTTTACGTGGAGGTATGCGGGGAGTAGGCTTAGCTGCCTTATTGGGATTGGATGACTTCCGAAAAGATGCCTTTGCCACAGCCTTGCATGCACATTTGTTACAACGTGCCTATCCGCATGGAGAAATTAGTATTTCATGCCCCCGTTTGCGCCCTATCGTCAATGATGAGACCATCAATGCAGGGGACGTAGGAGAAGCACAATTATTACAAGTTATCTTGGCGTATAGACTTTTCTTACCTTATGCCAATATTACTATTTCTACTCGTGAAACAGCACGATTCCGTAACGGAGTTTTACCATTAGCGGCGACAAAACTTTCAGCAGGTGTCAGCACAGGCATTGGTGAACATTCCTCAGAAGAAAAGAAACAGGATGAAGGAGATGCTCAGTTTGAAATTGCCGATAGTAGAACCGTAGCGGAAGCGATGGAAGATGTAAAAGCCTTAGGGATGCAAGTGGTGATGAGTGATTATATCGATGTACTCTATGAAGAAAAATAACCAA
>CAUVRW010000072.1:0-5752 GCA_963554425.1 uncultured Veillonella sp. | reverse complement strand
TACACCTATTATTGTATCCGTGTATGATGATAATGATACATTTCAATGGAGCGTAACACTTCCAAATGGCGAAGAATTGAAAGAATTATTCCTGCGCGTGGAAAGTGCAGAAGAATTGCTAGATACGTTGCAAGATATTCGCAATGAAAACATCGAGCGTTACGATTCTGAAATGGACTCCTATAGCGAGTAATACAGCAAAAGGCTGTCATCCCATGTACTGTGTACATGGTGTGACAGCCTTTTTTATTCAGCTTATATAGCTAAGAGAATCGTTGCTACTCTAGCCTCAACAGTTTCCTATTGTATTTAATTTTTCTCTGTTTTATGTGCAATCATTTCTTCACAAGCAGCTACGATTTCCGCTGCCCCATCAACTTTCCAAGCTTTGGCCGCTTCATGCATGGCCTGCAACCGTTCTTCATTTTGTAACAAAGCACCTACTACATCATCCAAGTTTTCAATGTGTCGTGCCCACTTGCCACATCCCTTTTGCTCTAATAACTCTGCATTGGCTTCTTCTTGCCCAGGGATGGCATTAAAGAATACCATTGGCACCCCGATAGTGACCCCTTCCATACAAGTCAATGCTCCTGGCTTTGTCACGAGCAAGGTTGCTTTTCGCATCAACTGTGGAATCTCATTGGTATATCCATAAATAGAAATCGGTGTGCGTAGGGAATCTTTCATATGATGTAACGAGTTGTACAATCCATCGTTCAAGCCAGCCACTACATGAATTTCATCGATACCTGGTACATGGTCCAACCTTTGTAGTGCTTCTTCTACACAGCCTAAGCCAAGGCCACCTCCCATAAGCAATACACGCTTACACTGATCTCTACCATAGGGTTCCTCTAAAGGTTCAAAGAAATGGCGCATAATAGGAATACCCGTCACATGGATTTTTTCCAAGGGCACCCCCATATTTAGCACTTCGTACACCATGGATGGCGTTGCCACATGGTACGCATCGATTTCATCATAGCGCCAGAATTGATGAGCTGCAAAATCTGTGAGTACTGCTGCAATAGGAATATCGATTTTCCGATGCCGTTTCAGCACACTGGCAGCCCCGCAGGGAAAGGGATGGGTACAGACGATTAAATCTGGGGATTCCTTTTCAATGAGCTTTTCCATTCGATTTTTCAGCATCCAAGACACTACGGTCTGTGCTACACTACCTTTCCATTCAGCCCCCGACCATCGATACACGATGTCATAGAGGAAGGGAAAAAAGTCGAGCATTTTGAAATACGTTTCTTTCAACAGATTATCAAAAGAGAACGTATCTGTTCCAAGGAAGTCCACATGATGCACCACAGCAGTCGGATCCTTCTGCTGCCAATATTCCTGTATGGCTAGTGCTGCTTGCGTATGGCCCGTACCAATTGAGGCAGATACGATTAAAATACGTTGTCCCATGAGACCTCCTTTCTTTAGATGCGTCGTAACGATGTACCTGGTCCTAATGGGTTCATTAGAATACTACATTATGTCTATTCTATCACAAATTAAAAGAGATACAAAACAACGCCACCATTCCAAACCATATAGGCATGGAACCGTGGCGTTATTTACATCTCTTAGGAATGACCTGAATTATTTTTTGCGAACTGGCGCAGCTGGTCCATTAACAAGATCTTTTAATTGTTTACCTGCTTTGAAAGCTGGGGATTTGGATGCTGGAATGATCATTTCTTCTTTTGTACGAGGGTTGCGACCAGTACGTTCAGCACGAGTACGAACTTCGAAAGTACTGAAACCGATAACTTGTACTTTTTCTTCTTTCGCTAATGCTTCGCCGATTGTGTCGAATAAAGCTTTTACTGCTTTTTCAGCATCTTTTTTTGTCAATTCAGCTTTTGCTGCAACGCTTGCAATTAATTCAGTTTTGTTCATGATTGAACCTCCCTTAAAAATAGTATCCTCTAACTTAATCATTCGAGTTAAGTTTCACCTTAGCCGCTTCCCAAAATGTATCTAGCTCTTCGAGAGTAAAATCCTCCCATTGTTTTCCACTCCGTTGAACCTCTTGTTCCACGTATGAAAAACGCCGTATAAACTTTGTGTTT
Organism: uncultured Veillonella sp.; assembly: GCA_963554425.1. Classification (GTDB taxonomy): domain Bacteria; phylum Bacillota; class Negativicutes; order Veillonellales; family Veillonellaceae; genus F0422. The sequence continues at coordinate 3,677 of CAUVRW010000072.1, read as the reverse complement.
GTGCGGTGTAGTGCGTTTTCTCCGACTATTTTATACCATTTAAACAGATTTATCAAGGAAAAAAGTACATCTCCTCCCTCTTCTTCTGCTTTTTCTACATCTTTTTTGAATATTTCTTGTTTAAATTCATCTATTTCTTCATAAAACTTAGCCCATACCCCTTCTTCCGTAGGCCAATCAAAGCCTACTTTACTTGCTTTTTCTTGCAATTTTTGGGCTCGTAACAGAGCTGGTAAGCCAGGAGAAATTCCATCCAAAATAGATGTGCGTTCGTGCCCTTTTTCCTTCGCCTTCAATTCTTCCCAAGTGGCTAATGTATCCCCCACTGTTTTTCGGTCTGCTGTTTGGAACACATGAGGGTGGCGCCGTACCATTTTTGCCGTTATATCATCCACCACATCTTGCATAGTGAAATGTCCATTTTCCTCTGCTACTCGTGCATGAAATACAATTTGTAACAACAAATCGCCTAACTCTTCTCGTAAATGATCTATATTCTTTTCGTCGATAGCCTCTAAGGTTTCATAGACTTCTTCTAATAAATATCTCCGCAAGGAACTATGAGTTTGTAATTTGTCCCAAGAACATCCATTAGGTCCCCGTAATTCAGCTAATACGTCCACTAAGGGATCCAATGTAAAAGGACTCATTTCTTTTTCACTCATTTAGATCCTCCTTTCTTCATGGCTTGTTTTGCCAAACTTTTAAATTCTTTCAATTCCATCGTTTTCGTGATGCCTAATGCTACCACATAGAATAGAATTCCCAGAACGATAGAAAGTGCCACACTCATCGTATTCGATAGAATAGTGCTTATAAAATTATAAACCATCACCGTACCGCCACCCATGGCTAGGGACGAGAATAGTATTTTTCCAATTTCTATGAAAGAAACCTGAAACGATGTACTGCGATACAATATATATACATTCGCTATTGCCGCAATGCCAAAGTCTACGTTGGTAGCCCACGCAGCTCCTTCAATGCCCCATTGTGGTGTTAAATAGAGGTTTAGTAAGATTTTCAGTACCGCCCCTAAGAGCAATGTAAACATAGGGATTGCCGTATGTCCTAAGCCTTGTAAGGCCCCTGTGGTAACCTGTTGTACCCCTAATAACCAAATACTAGCGCTAAGGACCGCAATGGCACCACCTGCATTAGGCGTGTTGAACATCATCTGAGAAATGGGTGTAGCCAATACACATAATCCTACAAAGGCAGGGATAGTTACAATATTCGTCATCCGTAGTGCCGTTCGCATGCGATGATGAATTTCTTCTTGATCTCGTTCTCTATGTAGTCTAGATATGGCAGGTACCAAGCTTGTAGCTAAAGACATGGTCACGATGACAGGTAAACTGATCAAGGAAGTAGCCATCCCCGTCAAATACCCAAAGGCTGTAGTCGCCTCTTCCTTGCCATATCCCGATAGCATCAGCTGTTGTGGTACTAACCACAAATCGATAGCTCCTATGAGAGGTATCATAATATTGGCTAGTGCCACTGGAAGAGCCAATACGATTAGTTCTTGTATGATTTTGCTCGGTGATTCTAAGGGGTATACCTGTCCTTCTAACCTAGACTCTCGTCCATAATAATACAGCAACACCACAAGCCCTAAACCGACACCGATGACAGAAGATAAAGCGGCACGACTGGATGCTAGCTCAATGCCTTGTGGCAAGAAATAAATAGCTGCTCCTACCATCACAAGGACACGTCCTAACTGTTCGCACACCTGAGATATACCGGTAGGTAACATATTTTGAAATCCCTGAAAGTAGCCACGAAAACAGGCCAATAATGATACAATTCCAATAGCAGGGGCTACCGCTAATAAAGCACCTTCTGCTCGACTATCTGTAATGAGGCCCACATCTATGACATAAGGAATAGCTAGGTAAAACCCTATACTCAGCAATACACCTATAATCCCCATAGTGGTCAAGGCGACCTTAAAGATATGCCGTGCCCCTCGAAAGTCTTCTCGTCCTACTTTACGAGCAATCATAATAGAAATAGCCACTGGCAAACCCGCTGCGCCAATGCTAATGATAAGCTGGTACAGGGAATAGGCCATTTGGTACAGCCCTACCCCTTCACCGCCCAAAATACGGGCTACAATGACCTTACTGATGGCACCTATGACTTTCACCAGTAGCCCTGCTACGGTTAAGATCATAGCTCCTTTCATAAATCCTGTCATATTAGCCCTCCTTTGGAAGTTTTCGTTCAAACTCACTCATCACTTGTTCTACCTGGCGGATTACATCACCCGTTTGTAACGTATAGGCCCAGACTGTAGGATTCGACCCACGATGTTTCATATGTTTCCAAATAGTTTCACTGATGGCGCCCATATCCCAATCTTCCATTTTCGATTCATCTTGCCAAGTGAATAGAATATTCCCATCTTTGCGAATGATGCTCTTCATGCCTAAAGCACGAGCACGTTCTTTAATACTTGCTAGCTTGATAAGGCGTTCCACTGGTTTCGTAGGGGATCCAAAACGGTCGATCAATTCATCTACAAAATCGTCTAAACCAGCTTTTGTATCAATTTGTAACAATCGTTGGTACACAGAAATTTTGCGAGCTTCATCATGAATGTAAGCACTGTCAATGAAAGCATCGATGCCCACATCCACCACTGGTGCCGGCAATGGCCGTTCTGGCATATCTTTTTTCTGTGCTTTAGCGATAGCTTCTTCTAACATGGCAGCATACATAGCAAAACCCACCGCCGCAATATTACCATGTTGTTGAGCCCCTAATAAATTGCCCGCTCCACGAATTTCCATATCTCGCATGGCTAGCTTAAATCCTGCCCCCAATTCAGTAAATTCTTGGATGGCTTTCAACCGTTTTTCGGCACTTTCATTTAACACCTTATCGGGACGATACATGAAATAGGCATAGGCCCGCTGACTAGAACGTCCCACACGTCCCCGCATTTGGTACAACTGTGAAAGACCCAAGTGGTCTGCATCGTAGATAATAATGGTATTGGCATTCGGAATATCTAAGCCCGTTTCGATAATGCTGGTACATAAGAGCACATCATATTGCCCCTCTGTAAAGTCTTGCATCACATGTTCCATCATAGCCCCTGCCATTTGTCCATGGGCCACCGCAATGCGTAAGTCCGGCATGGCACGTTGTAATTGCTCTTCCATATGCGTAATGGACTGTACCTTGTTATATACAAAATACACCTGTCCACCTCGTTGTAGCTCACGACGAATCGCTTCCGTCACCACTTGCATATCAAACTCTACCACGTAGGTTTGTACTGGCAATCGTTCCATTGGCGGTGTATGGATGACACTCATTTCCCGAACCCCAACTAAAGACATATGCAAAGTCCGCGGAATCGGTGTGGCACTAAGGGTTAAAATATCAATATTCGTAGCCCACTGTTTCCATTTTTCTTTTTGCGCTACCCCAAATCGCTGTTCTTCATCCACCACTAATAGGCCTAACTTTTTGAACTGTATTTGCTTACTTAATAAGGCATGGGTGCCGATTAAGATATCTACTTGACCATCTTGTACGGCTTTGATGATATCCTTCTTTTCTTTGGCAGAACGGAATCGGTTTAATACTTCTACACGAACTCCAAACTGTGAGAATCGATACATGAATGTTTTAAAATGTTGCTCTGAAAGCACCGTTGT
>CAUVRW010000071.1:0-5777 GCA_963554425.1 uncultured Veillonella sp. | reverse complement strand
GCCGCTATATCATAGAGTTTTTACAATTTCAATAGCACGTTCCATTTGTACATCCTCTTCAGGATTTGTCTTGGACGGCTCCACAACTTCATCTGGTTCAATACCAATACCATCGATAACTCTATCATTTGGTGTATGATAGCGCGCGATAGTAATCTTTAAACCTTCTCCGTCAAGGCCTTGTACTACGCTCTGCACAGTACCTTTGCCATAACTTTTGGTACCTACAATGGTACCCGATTTTGTATCCTGCACAGCACCAGCAATAATTTCTGAAGCACTTGCAGAGTTACCATTAATCAACACAACTAATGGGATAAGAGGATACTCTCCTCTAGACATATAGGCTGTCGTTTTACCTCGTCTCGTTTGTACCGTCACAATCGGGCCTTTCGGCACCAAATATTGTCCAATACCGTGAGCCGTTGTAATCAAGCCACCTGGATTATCACGTAAGTCTAATACTAACCGTTTCATCCCTTTAGATTGAAGGTCCTCATAGGCCTTCGTAAATTCATCTACTGTTTTTTCAGCAAATTGGGTAACACGAATATAACCAATATCTTCAGTTAGCATTTGTCCTTTTACTGTAGGCATCACAATCGTTTTCCGTTCAATGGAAAGCTCCTGTTCTTCCCCATTGCGGAGGATACGAAGTACTACAAAAGTGCCTTCTTCACCTCGAATACGATTCGCTACGTCTTCTTTTTCAATATCAGACACAGGTGTACCATCAATAGCAAGGATTTGATCTCCTTTTTGAAGCCCTGCCGCTTCCGCTGGTTGTCCTTCCATCGTAGCGCCTACTTTCAGGGTTTTTCCATCAGAAAAATCTAGTAATAGGCCAATCCCACTATAAGTAGAGGACGTGTGCATTTCCAGCTCTTTCATGTCATCCTTATCTAAATAGACAGTATGTTTATCATGAGTACCTTTGGCTAAGCCTTTCATCATATTCACAAAGAGTTCTTCTTTGGCTGGAGGATCCATGGCCCATTGGGTCGTGATGTAATAGGTATATCCAAATTTGGCAATCCCTAAAGGCGACCCCGAAATATACCAGAATACACCAGTCATAACCACAAGGACCGTAAGAATACCCCCAATGACTCCCACCACCGCAGTTTTTAAGATTGACTTCCAGCTAAATGCTTCGTCATCGACAAAACCATCATCATCTGCATCGGTGATGAAGAAAAATTCTTTAATCTGTTTCCAGATAGTTTGTTTTTCTTTTTCTTTCATAGTCTCCTCTATAAGTATCCCATCGGATCTGTTGGTTCCCCATTAATACGCACTTCAAAGTGAAGATGTGGACCTGTAGAACCTCCGGTATTACCAGAATAGGAAACAACTTGACCTTTTGATACAGTTTGGCCTGGGCTTACCGCTACCTCACTATTATGAGCATACAAGGTGGACATACCATTTCCATGGTCAATGATAACAGTATATCCATAACCGCTAACCCAACCAGCTTCTACGACAACGCCACCATCCGCTGCATGCACAGGTGTACCTTCATCCACACCAAAGTCAGTGCCCGCATGTAAACGACGTGTGCCATAAATCGGGTGAATACGCCAACCAAAGTCAGACGTAATAGGCGCCACCACAGGGGCTGCTAATTGACCAGATCCTTGTACCCATGTAGCACCACCGCCACCACCGCCTTGGCTTGCAGCCGCTGCTGCCGCCGCCGCACGTTCTGCAGCCCGTTGTTGTAGCATCGCAGTAATACTTGCGGAAGACGCCATTAACTCATTATACGCACGCTCAGCCGTATCTCGGTCATTCATAGCCCGTTCTAACACATCTTGGCGTTCTGCTTTTTTCTGATTAATTACGTTTTGCTTTTCTTGCGCTACTTTTTCTAGTTCTAATACTTTAGCACGATCTTCTTCTAATTTAGCTTTTTTGCTAGCAATTTCTTCTCGCTCTGTTTTGATAGTGTTAATCAAATCCATATCGGATTGTAGAATACGTTTCAACATTTCCATACGATTTGCAAAATCGCTAAAATCTTTTGATCCCACCACTACATCTAAATAGCTTAAACGACCGTTGATATAGATATCTCGTACTCGTTTATAGAATACTTTTTCACGAGACTGCAAGCGGGCTTGTGCTTCTTTCAATTCAGCTTCTGTTTTTGTAATATCTTTATCTAATTGAATCCGCTCTGCCTGCACTTGTTTTAATTCTGCTGTAGCAGTATCTAAATCACGTTGTATAGCATGTAACTGTTCATATACGGTACCAATCGTTTTTTCAGCTTCTGACTTTTTATTCGCTTCATTTGTTATTTGTTGTTGAATATTTGACAACTGATTCGTCAAGTCTTCATCTTGTGCTTGATACCAATACGGTGTAGCCATCATGATAGAACCGCATAGTAAACTAGTTACTAGTGTTACAGTTTTTTTCTTCATCATTCCTACACTTTCATATATTGTTTTAACGAAATAGTACTACCAATAGCACCTACTAATATACCTACACCTACTAATCCAGCTGACAATTGATAGATGAATGGCATCATTGGTACTAATGGCATAAAAGCAAAGTTGGAAATCACTTCCACCGTAATATAGCGATAGAATTGCCATGTCGCAACACCTGCAATAGCACCACCAATAGCGCCCAAGAACATACCTTCCAATACGAAAGGCCAACGGATAAACCAGTTCGTAGCCCCTACATACTTCATAATTCCAATTTCTTTACGACGTGCGAACACAGTCAATCGAATGGTGTTGGAAATGATAAATAAGGTAGCACCCGCTAAGAAAGCAATTAACACAATGCCGCCGATACGGATAATTTTTGTGACTTCAAAAATTTGCTCAATCACGTCTTGCCCATAATGAGCGCTTTCTACTTCTGGATATTTAGACACCAGTTCCGCTGTACTTTTCACTTGCTCTGGTGTATTGAAAGTCAACACATAGGACGTTGGCAATGGATTATGTCCATCTAAGGATTCTACCAATTGCTGTTGTTCTCCTAAACGCTCTTTAAAGCGTTTCATAGCTTCATCTTTTGTGACAAATTCAATATCTTTTAGCTCTGGCAAGGCTTTTAACTTTTTACCTAATTCCATCACTTGCGGTGTAGTTAAGTTATCCTTCAAATAGATACTGATCTGCACTTGGCTTTCTAAATGAGATGCCAAATTATTAAGATTCACAACACCACAGGCGAACACACCTAGGATAAACAACGACAATGTGACTGTAGAGATAGAAGCCAAGGACATCAATCCATTACGACGCATAGATTGAATAGCTTCTTTTATATAATACTTAAATGTTCTAATTTTCATGGAATGCGGCCCCTCTCATTTGATCACTTACTACACGACCGCCTTCTAAGGCAATCACTCGCTTGTTTAGATAAGACACCATATCCATATCATGTGTCACCATCACTACAGTTGTACCTGAGTTATTGATGGCTTTGAAAAGGTCAGAAATATCACGGCTTGTTTGAGGATCCAAGTTACCTGTTGGTTCATCCGCAATCAATACCAATGGTTTATTCACAATGGCTCTAGCGATAGCTACCCTTTGTTGCTCCCCACCACTAAGGTCTTGTGGCAAATCATTAGCTTTATCGCTCAATCCAACCAATTCTAATACATTTAAAACTTTCTCTCTAATTACTTTCGGTTTTTCCTCGATAACTTCTAAAGCGAAAGCAATATTTTCAAATACTGTTTTTGATGGTAATAATCGGAAATCTTGGAATACAATACCTAACTTTCTACGCAAGTACGGTACTTTACTAGATTTGATATGTGTTACATCAACATCATTCACAATAACCGTTCCAGAATCTGGTGTGACTTCATGTGAAAGTAATTTAATAAATGTTGATTTACCTGCTCCAGAATGCCCACAGACTAATACGAATTCTCCTTTTTCAATATGAATCGACACATCCTCTAAAGCAACAGACCCATTGTCGTATACTTTATGGACATTTCTAAATTCTATCATTCTATCATTCCCTTCCTATTTTCGCGCTATACCTCGTTTGGTAGCTGCTACAATATCAGCTGCTGTTAGACCATATTTTGCCATCAATTCTTTCGGTGTACCAGATTCACCAAAGGTATCCTTTACACCTACAAATTCCATAGGCACTGGACATTCTTTGACAACAACTTCTGCCACAGCACTGCCTAAACCACCAATCACATTATGCTCTTCAGCCGTGATCAATAGACCTGTTTCTTTTGCCGCTTTCACAATCGCTTCTACATCGATAGGTTTAATGGATGCCATGTTGATGACACGCACAGAAATACCTTCTGCTTCTAACGTAGCTGCTGCTTCTACGGCAGGTCCCACTAAAGCACCACACGCAATAATCGTAGCATCCTTACCATCACGTAATTGTTGAGATTTGCCTGGCACAAATGTGTAACCTTCTGGTGTCACATCTTCTACACCGGCACGGCCTAACCGCACATACACAGGACCATGATACTCTGCTGCCCAAGCGATGACAGCTTCTGTTTCTGCTGCATCGGCTGGTACCACAACAGTCATATTAGGTAAGGTACGCATACAAGAGATATCTTCTAAACTTTGGTGTGTCGCACCGTCTTCACCGACAGTAATCCCTGCATGAGTTGCACATACTTTTACATTTAATTTTGGATAACATACAGCATTGCGTACTTGTTCAAAGGCACGACCTGTGGCAAACATAGCAAAGGAAGACACAAATGGTACTTTCCCTGCTGCTGCTAAACCAGCGCCTACAGAAATTAAGTTTTGCTCTGCAATCCCTACATTAAAGAATCGTTCAGGATATACTTTTTTAAATTCATCAGTTTTTGTAGATTTGGATAAATCTGCATCTAATACAACAACATCTTTATGAGTGGCACCCACTTTAACTAAGGCTGCACCATATGCTTCACGAGTCGCTTTTCCCATGATTACACCTCCAACAATTCCGCTACAAATTTGTCACATTCTTCTTGTGATGGCGCCTTACCATGCCAGCCTGCTTGGCCTTCCATAGCTTGTACACCTTTACCTTTAACAGTATTCATAATCACCATAGTCGGTTTATCTGTCGTTGCTTTTGCTTCTGTTACTGCTGCATGTAAGGCATCTAAGTCATGACCATCTACCACGATTACATGCCAACCAAAGGCTTTGAATTTTTCATCAATTGGCAATGGACTCATAACTTTTGTGATGTCACCATCGATTTGTAACCCATTAAAATCTACAAACGCTGTCAAGTTAGACAATTTGTAATGTGCTGCAAACATAGCTGCTTCCCATACTTGTCCTTCTTCTAATTCGCCGTCACCTAGTACGGAGTACACACGGTAGGAGGATCCATCAATCTTACCTGCCAATGCCATACCACAGGCTGCAGAAATGCCTTGTCCCAAGGAACCCGTAGACATATCTACACCTGGAATATATTTCATGTCTGGATGACCTTGTAAGATATGGTCAATTTTGCGCAAGTTTAGTAATTCTTCAGTTGGAAAGAATCCTTTTTCTGCTAACGTAGCATACAGAGCTGGTGCAGCATGTCCTTTAGATAAGACAAAACGATCACGGTTTGGATCTTTCGGCTCATTTGGATTTACATTCATTTCTTGAAAGTACAACAAGCTCATCACATCAGCAATGGATAAAGATCCCCCTGGATGACCAGATTTTGCTGCTGTTACAGATTTCACGATGTGTACACGAATCGCTTTTGCTTTTTCTTGTATCAATTGTTTTTGTTCAAGTGTTAAC
>CAUVRW010000070.1:0-5797 GCA_963554425.1 uncultured Veillonella sp. | reverse complement strand
CTAAAGAATATGCACTGAATTTGCAACCTATGCACAACCGTCAAAAAATTGAAGAGGCGCTGGATGAAACAGTGGAAGCTATACGTTCCTTAGAGCAAGAAGTGGAGCAACCCATCAGTGGCACGAAGGATATTCGCACCACTTGCTCCAAGAGTCGTAAAGAAATTATTTTGACTCGTGAAGAGTTATGGGATTTGCATACTACGATTTTGGCATATAATCGGATGTATCGTTTTTTCAAAGAAAAGTATTTGCTGTATCCATTGCTATCCTTATGGGTGCAGGATTTACCAAGTCATGATAAGCTGACGAAACGCTTTGAAAGAACTTTTGATGCGTACGGTGTATTATTGGATAGTGCGACGCCAAAATTACAACAGTTGCGTATGACCATGAGTCGTACAAAGAATGCAATTAAAAATGATCTACAAAGAATTTTGCAAGATAAGGACAATCAAAAATACTTCCAAGAAGCCATCGTTACCATGCGTAATAATCGATACGTCATTCCTGTAAAACAAGAATACCGAGGAGCATTTCCTGGCCTTATCCATGACAGATCTGCTACAGGTGCGACCTTATATATCGAGCCTATGCGATTAGTGGATTTAAATAATGAATTACAAGAGGCGACATTAGCTGAGGAACAGGAAGTACTTCGTATTTATAAAGAATTAACAGAGCTAGTACGAGCTCATGCGGATACACTGCTAGATGCCTGTAAGCGAGTGTCACATGTTGAATTTGTCTATGGCAAGGCAGAACTCGCCATACAGATGAAAGCTGTACGAGCTACCATCAGTCAAGGCCGAGAAGTGAACTTATTACAAGCTCGTCATCCTATGTTGGCACCTAATGTAGTCGTACCTACTACCATTACGTTAGGAACGAAGTATCGTATTTTACTTATTACAGGTTCCAATACAGGCGGTAAAACAGTGTCGTTGAAAACATTGGGATTGTTGGCATTGATGAACCAAAGTGGGTTATGTATTCCTGCGGACAGTGGGTCTACCTTACCCATCTTTCACCATATCTATGCTGATATTGGAGATGAACAAAGTATTGAAGCAAGCTTGAGTACCTTCTCTGCTCACATGACGCAGGTGATTCGGATTCTTAAAAAAGTGGGACCTAATGATTTGGTGCTCCTCGATGAGTTGGGGTCTGGTACAGATCCAGAGGAAGGTAGTGCGTTAGGGGTCGCCATCATTGAATACTTCCGGAAAAAGGGAGCACTCATGATGGTCAGCACCCACTATAATGAACTAAAAACATATGCGTACCAAACAGAAGGCGTAGAAAACGGTCATGTAGAGTTTGATGAAAGGACTTTACGCCCTACATACCGCTTACATATTGGCGTAGCAGGTAGTTCGCATGCACTTAGCATTGCGGCTCGCTTAGGATTACCTCAAGAGGTAGTCGATTTAGCTCGTAAACAATGGGAACTAAATGGACGAAGTGCTATGGAAGATATGCTCCGTGAATTAAATCAAGAGTTACGTAAAACGCAAGAGCGTGAACGAGCTTTGAAAAAAGAGCAAGAAGAAGTTCGTCGCATGCGTACGCAAGTGATGAGAGATAAAAAAGCATTACAAGATAAGAAAAAAGTAATCTTAGAAAAAGCTCGTGAAGAAGCGCAAAATATGAAGCGCTCCGTTCGTATTGAAAGTGAACAAATCATTAAAGAGTTAAAAGGTTCTTTCAATGAAACAGATAAACAAAAGCGACAAGATGCGATTTCTAAAGCTAGAAAAGGTGTTTCCAATGTGTCTGTTCCTACAGGTGTTATAGAAAAACGAGAACGTTTAGATGTGACGAAAATAAAAGCAGGGGATGTAGTGTTCTTAGATAACTTACAGTCTTTAGGTACTATATTGGCTATCCAAGGAAAACGCATTCAAGTGGATATGAATGGATTGACGGTCACTGTTAAAGAAAAAGATCTATTAGCAGCTACTCGAGAAGAAGCTAGTGCCTTATTGCGCAAAGAAAATCCTGTACCGATGTCCAATCGTCAGCGGAAACGATCTGGTATGGCGGTGATTCGACAACAGCAAGCCTCCACAGAACTTAATATTATTGGAAGGACTGTGGATGAAGCTGTTGTAGAAGTAGGTAGATTTATTGATCAAGCTATCCTAGCTGGTTTAAATTCGGTGCGTATTGTTCATGGTAAAGGAACTGGTGCGTTGCGTGCGGGAGTACATGACTATTTAAGAACCTTACCAGGTATTAAAAGTTATGACCTAGCTAGTTTAGATGAAGGTGGTGCAGGTGCGACCACAGTCATCCTATAGATGGTATCCTAGGACAATTCGATTTGTACAAAAATTAGCAAATAGAGTATAATTAAGGAAGTTCTATAGGAAATAATGAGCTTTAGAGAGGTGACATATGAATCCTAGTTCATCAAGACCCATTCCTCCTCGGAGACGAGTTGTGAAAAAGAGACCAGTGAAGAAAAAATCATCATGGAAACGTTCCTTTTGGATTTTCTTCATCTTATTTATATTAATTGTAGCAGGAGCAGGCTGTGGCTTTTTAGGTGCCACCATGTCTTCCTTGCCGGATGTAGGCAACGTAAAACCAGCCGCATCATCTCAAATTTATGATGCTAATGGTGATTTGATTACTACTGTTCATTCAGAGGAAAACCGCTTACCAGTAAAATTGGCGGATATTCCACAAAAGTTTCAAGATGCTTTTATTGCGACAGAAGATAATCGGTTCTACAGTCATCATGGGATTGACCCTATCGGTATTTTACGTGCTGTATGGGTAAATATTGCTCATGATGGTGTAGCAGAGGGTGGATCTACCATTACTCAACAGCTAGCTCGTAATGCTTTCTTGACACAAGATCGTACCTTTAAACGTAAGATTATGGAAGCTTTATTGGCATTGCGTATTGAGCAACATTATACGAAAAAAGAAATCCTAGAAATGTATATGAACCAAATTTATTTTGGTCAAGGTGCTTATGGTGTGCAAACGGCAGCGCATGTGTATTTTGGCAAAGATGTACAAGATTTATCCTTAGCTCAAATGGCGATTTTAGCAGGATTACCTCAAAGTCCTAACTACTACTCTACATTTAACAATTTAAAAGCAGCAAAGGCTCGGCAAGCTGTTGTGTTAGGGCAGATGGTAAAATATGAATACTTGTCTCAAGCTGATGCAGAAGAAGCGAAACAAGCGGATATTCACTTGCTAGATAAACCACAATCATCCAATGGTTATGGTAGCATGGGGTATTTCATTAACTATGTTATCAATGAAGTGTCGGAGCGCTATGGAGATAATGCAGTTTACAAAGAAGGTATGAAAATCTATACTACTATCGATATGAAAGCCCAACGCGCTGCGGAAAAAGCAATGGAAAACTTGCCAGATTATTATACTGATGAAAATGGATTGCGCCAACCACAAGGGGCTCTGATTTCCCTAAACCCTCATAATGGACATATTGTAGCTATGGTTGGTGGTAGAGGAACAGATTCTTTTAACCGTGCTACTATGGCGGTTCGTCAACCAGGATCCTCCTTTAAACCATTTGTTTACTTGGCGGCCTTAAAACATGGCGATAATCCAGGTACTGTATATGTGGATAAACCATCGGAGTTCCATGGTTGGAAACCGCAGAACTATTCTCGTAAACATTCTGGTGCTATGACATTGCGTAATGCGTTAGCACATTCTAATAACGTAGTAGCTGTATTGGTAGCTGATAAAGTAGGAATGTCCAATGTATTGGATTTAGCAGAAAAAATGGGTATTTCCACATTGGATAAAAAAGGTGATGATAATTTAGCTGTAGCCTTAGGTGGTTTAACAAAAGGTGTAACTCCAATGGATATGGCAGTAGCCTATGGCGTGCTTGCTAATAATGGTGTGAAAGTAAAACCTGTATCTATTACAAAAATTGTAGATCGTAATGGCAATATCGTTGAAGAATCATCTGTTGATGAAACCCGTGTTGTAGAACCAAAATATGCGTATATGATGACGAATATGTTGGAATCTGTTATAAAATATGGTACAGGTGGAAACGCATACTTCGGTCGTCCAGCAGCAGGTAAAACAGGAACTACAGACGAAGAAAAAGATGCTTGGTTTGCTGGGTATACGCCTGATTTGGTAACCGTTGTTTGGATGGGCGATGACAGTGGTTCTGAAACATTGCACGGCACTACAGGTGGTCAAACACCAGCTATTATTTGGAGACAATACATGCAAGCAGCATTGTCTGATACACCTGGTTCAAACTTTACTGTGCCAGATGGGGTAGGACCAGAGGCTTATGCAGGTAATGAAAATCCAGCTACAGATAAGAAAAAAGACGATAAAGATAAAAAAGATAAAAAAGATGGAGATTTAGATAGTGATGATGGTACAACATCAAATGATGAAAGCCCCTCTAAATCAAAAAGTAATAAGGGGAAAGATCCCGTTATTGCTCCTAAATTCTCTAAAAGTTCACAGTAATATAGGAGATAATCATGATTAGTGCAGCAGAACAGTTTCGCCTCATTTCCCATGGGGTAGCTGATCTTTTACCAGAAGATGAATTTAAGAAGAAATTAGAGAAATCCGTAGCCACCAATACGCCATTGATTGTTAAATTAGGCTTGGATCCAACAGCTCCAGATATTCATTTAGGTCATACTGTAGTCTTGCGTAAGTTAAAATTATTCCAAGACTTTGGACATAAAGTTATCATTTTAATCGGCGATTTTACAGCTCGCATTGGTGACCCAACCGGTAAAAGTGTAACTCGTCCACCATTGACAGAAGAACAAGTTATTACGAATGCGAAAACATACCAAGAGCAAATTTTCAAAGTTTTAGATCCAGAAAAAACAGAAGTTCGTTTCAATAGCGAATGGTTGAGTAAATTAGACTTTGCTGATGTGTTGAAACTAGCATCTAAGTATACCGTAGCTCGTATGCTAGAACGAGATGACTTTCATAAACGATATACAGAAGGTCGACCAATTAGCATTCATGAGTTTATGTATCCATTGATGCAAGGTTACGATTCTATCGCTTTGAAAGCGGATGTAGAATTTGGTGGTACTGACCAAACTTTTAACTTGTTGATGGGGCGTCATCTACAAGGTGAAGAGGGCATGCCTGAGCAAACAATCATCACAATGCCGATCTTAGAAGGCCTTGATGGGGTTCAAAAAATGAGTAAATCCCTTGGTAATTATATCGGTATTAGCGAGGCTCCTTCTGAAATGTATGGTAAAGCTATGTCCATTCCAGATGAGTTGATGATGCGTTACTTTATGTTGGTAACAGACATGAGTATCGAAGAACAAGAACAATTGAGTAAAGATTTAGAATCTGGTGCAGCACATCCAAGAGATGTGAAAATGAAATTAGCTCATACCATTGTTCGTTTGTATCATGGTGAAGAAGCAGCTAATTTTGGGCAAGAAGAGTTTGTTCGTGTGTTCCAAAAACATGCGATGCCAACAGATATTCCTGAATACAAAGTGGCTTTCACAGAAGAGCCTGTGTTCGTACCACAATTACTATCTGATGCAGGCTTAACAGCAAGTAATGGGGAAGCTAGACGATCCATTAAAGCTGGTGCTTTTAAAATCGATGGTGAAAAATGCAATGAAGAACATATCGTATTGAAAGACGGTATGGTGTTGCAAGTGGGGAAACGGAAATTCATCAAAATCGTCTCTTGTTAGTCTATGTAGGCTATGGCGTTCTTAATTAAATAAGATAAAGGGAAGACCGTAACACACCCCTTCTCAAACTATACAGTGGTTAT
>CAUVRW010000069.1:0-5874 GCA_963554425.1 uncultured Veillonella sp. | reverse complement strand
ATGGAAAGGGATGGCTCGCATCCACAGCTAGTGGCGTAACGACTGGAAAGATATGCGTACGAAAATATTGGTATAACCAATGTAATTCACTTTCTTTCAAATCTTTTACTTTGACAAAGTGTAACCCTTCTTTTTGTAATCGTTTTAGAATATCGTGAAAGTACATATATTGCAAGGATACTAATTTTTTTGTAGCCTCACTGATGGCTTTTAATTGTGCTTTGGCATCCATATGGGCGGCATCGTATTTAATAATATCACTCTGCTCTTGATGACGCAGTCCAGATACGCGAATCATAAAAAATTCATCTAGGTTAGAGCTGCCAATGGTCAGAAATCGTAGTTTTTCCATGAGTGGATTACTTCTGTCGATAGATTCTTGCAAGACTCGTTGGTTGAACTTCAGCCAAGACAATTCACGATTAAAATAATACTTTGGATTATCAAAGTCTTTCATAGTATCACTCCTAACGAACTTTCCAATGTATCACTAATTCACGTTTAAATTCTTTCTTACACTGCTTTTTTAATTTTTCGATAGCCATCTCCATCATAGAAATATGGCTTAATTCTTTCACCTCAACATGCATATCTATTTGTTTATCTGTAATATAGGTTTGAAAGGAACGTATGCTACGTTCATGACTTTCTTCAAATGCTTCTGCTAAGGCTAAGGGAAAGGACAATTTTTGTATCATCTCTCGATCTCCTTCTTTTAGTACGGAGAGATACGGAGACTGTTTAATAAATTTGCTATTTGCTCCATGGGAATAGGATGCAATAAACGCGCTTAACAACTGTTCTCTGTGGGATAATCCATATAGATTACTATTAATAATCATATATGCACTATGTCGTGCATGGCTATAATAGTTGATTTGTTTTCCTAAATCATGAAGTAAAGAGGCCACTTTCAAGATTAATTTCAAGCGTTCTCCTTCTGGCATTAATTTTTTCCATTGTTTATAAATCTGTTTTGCCAGCTTTGCAATATATAAGGAATGATCCACATCGTGAGGTGTGAAAGAACGCAGTACATTTAAAGTAGAGTGGGTTACAATATCATCTACAATGCCATTTTTTTGAAGACATGGTAGCCCATACTTCTCTTCCGAATAGTTGGCCCCATAATACTGAAAAAATAGCCCTTCGCGCAAGCCACAACCGCTGACAATCATGGACGATGCCTTTGTATACTCCATCAATTCCATAATAATGGCCATACCTGCTACTATGATATCGGCCCGTTCCGCAGATAACCCAGAAATCTTTTTCCGTTCCTCCCATGGTGTTTCTTTCACCCGATGAAACAAAGCCTCCATACCCGCTTTTTTTACCTTGTAATTGTGCAATTTAGGGATGGGATAATTTTTCTCACGTTGGTCCATTTTGGCAATATTTCGGGCAGTCCCTCCAATTCCAATAAGAGGTAATTTAGTATGTTTCAACCAACTTTCACGATGCAACACCTCTTGGATATGACGCACCATAGCTTCGTATTCGGCACTTATAAACTCATGGCCCGTTTTAAATTGGCCGGTCATCACAAGAGCCCCCATAGGAAGGCTAACAGATTTTTTTAATTGTCGATTTTCAATTAAGCTAATTTCTATACTAGCTCCACCAAGGTCGAACACGATAAAATCATCTAATCCTATGGTATTGACAACTCCTAAAAATCCTAAGTATGCCTCTTCCTCTCCACTAATGGCACGCAAGGGAATCCCTGTTTCAGCATATACACGACGAATAAAGCTATTACCATTGGTAGCCAATCGTACAGCCGCTGTCGCAATACCTTGAATCTCTGTAACTCCCATAGCCTTTGCCATATGCGATAAGGCTTTTAAGGTTTTAATGGCCCGTTCCATAGCAGGTTTCGTTAGCATTTGATGGGTCCACATCCCCTCACTGAGGCGAATGGATTCCTTCTGTTGATATACCAAACGATAACTACCTGAATCTGTAATTTCTGAAATGACAAACCGTACTGAGTTTGATCCTAAATCTATTAATGCTACTCGTTTCATAGGTCTCCTATGTACACAGAAAGGCACTTTCCGTATATGCTACTGTGAAAGTGCCTTTCTCATTCTATATTACTCAATACCAAAACAACGCTTACCATTCTCTAAGGCAATAGCAGCTAGTTCTTCTACATCCATACCACGCAATTGGGCAATTTCTTGAGCCACAAATTGTGTTTTAGATGGATCATTGCGACGACCTCTAAATGGAGGTGGTGTCAAATAAGGGGAATCTGTTTCGATGAGCAAACGATCCAATGGAATATGTTTCGCCACTTCTTTTAGATTCGTAGATTTGGGAAATACTACAGGACCTGCAAAGGAGATGTAATATCCCATTTTTATAAATTCTTTTGCCATCTCCAAGCTCGTGGAGAAACAATGGAATACCCCATAATTGCCTTTCCCATGTTCTACCAACATATCTCGAATAGCCCCGTGCGCATCACGATCATGGATAATAATCGGTAAATCCACTTCTCTAGCAATTGCTAATTGACGTTTGAAAGATTCTGCCTGTACATCTCGATCGGAAAAATCATAGTAATAGTCTAAACCGATTTCACCAATAGCTTTTACCTTTGGATGAGATGCCATTTGCTTGAACCATTCATAGTCTTCTTCGGTAGCATCTTTAGATTCATGTGGATGCACACCTACCGCTGCATAGACACGGTCATACTGTTCCGCCAACGCAATGGCAGACTCCGCCGTTTTGCGGTCTACTGCTGGACACATAATGTACTCTACACCTTGGTCAAAGCAGTCCTGTATCATTTGTTCCCGATCATTATCAAATCGTTCATCATTGATATGCGCATGTGTATCAAACAATCGCATTATCTCACCACACTTCCTGGAGTCAATGATTCAATATTCGTTACTTCTAATTGATCCTCTTCATTAGAGGCCGATAAAATCATACCTTCTGACATATGGCCCATGATTTTTTTCGGCGCTAAGTTTGCCAAATAAATCACTTTTTTACCAATTAATTCTTCTGGTTTATAAAATTGGGAAATACCGCTTACCACAGTACGTGTTTCAATACCTAAATCTAAGGTGAATAGCAGCAATTTTTTAGATTTTTTCACCGCTTCACAAGTTAATACTTTCGCTACCCGCAAATCTAACTTTGCAAAATCATCGTATTCGATGGCATCTTTAATCGGTGGGATATTGCTAGTATCAACAGTTTCCTCAACTACTTCTTCAGTAGTTTCTGGCACTACATCCACCATTTCAGGAATTTCAAAACGTGGGTAGATTGGGTCTCCTTTTACTACTTTTGTACCTGTAGGAAGTGCTCCAAATGTGCGCACATCATCTAGCATAGCTTGTGTAAACCCTTGTAAACCAAGTTGTTCCCAAATTTTAGGAGCCCCTGTTGGAATCACTGGATCCACTAAGACAGCGATAATACGCAAGGATTCTGCCAAATGATACATGACAGCTTCTAAGCGCTCTGCATCGCCTTCGTCAGCACCTTTTGCGAGCACCCAAGGCATCGTTTCATCGATGTATTTATTGGTACGACCGATAAAAGCCCACACCGCTTTGAAAGCTTTGTTATACTGCATATCTTCCATCAATTGTTCGTAGTCTTTTACTGTTTGCTCAGCTAGAGCAATTAAATCCTTGTCAACATCTTCTGTTGGCGCATGTTTTGTAATAATACCACCATGATATTTTTCAATCATTGCTACGGTACGATTCAACAAGTTACCTAGGTCATTGGACAAGTCTGCATTGATTTTTGTAATAAAGTTAGGCAAACTGAAATTACCATCATTGCCTAAATGTACTTCATTCACCAAGAAATAGCGCAATGCATCAGAACCGTAAGTATCAATCAATGGAATTGGGTCGATCACATTACCTAAGGATTTACTCATTTTTGTGCCATCTACTACAAGCCAGCCGTGACCATATACTTTTTTCGGCAATGGCAAGCCAAGACTCATGAGCATAATCGGCCAAATGATCGTATGGAAACGAACGATTTCTTTCCCTACTAGGTGCAAGTCTGCAGGCCAGTACGTTTCAAATAAATCACTGTTTTCATCCAATGGGTTTAGTGCAGAAATATAGTTAATCAACGCATCAAACCATACGTACATAACATGTTTTTCATCAAATGGTACTGGAATACCCCAGTTAAAGCTAGTACGAGATACTGCCAAATCTTCTAGGCCTTGTTTCACGAATTGAATCATCTCATTACGACGAGATTCTGGTTGAATAAAATCAGGATTCTCTTCTATAAATTTGAACCATTGATCAGCGTATTTATTCATACGGAAGAAATAACTCTCTTCTTGTACCACTTCTAATGGACGACCGCAATCAGGACATGTTTTTTCTGGACCTAATTTAGATTCTGGCCAGAATGTTTCGCATGGTACACAATACAATCCTTCGTAAGAAGATTTGTAAATATCCCCATTATCAAATGCTTTTTGGAATAAATGTTGGCAATATTTAATATGTCTTTCATCGGTAGTTCTAATGAAATCATCATGAGAAATATTCAATTTTTCCCACAAATGTTTAAATCCGTCTACGATTTGCGTCGTATATTCTAACGGAGTAATCCCCATAGATTCTGCCATACGTTGGATTTTTTGACCATGTTCATCAGAGCCTGTTAAGAATCGCACATCATAGCCAGCTCTGCGTTTGAAACGAGCAATTGTATCAGCAATGGACGTACAGTATGTATGCCCAATATGTAATTTCGCACTTGGATAATAAATTGGTGTCGTAATATAATACGGTTTCTTAGTCATCTGTTCTCTCCTTATTATACCATTCAATTTCATTATATATATCGCGCCGTGAAAGGCCACGTTCTTTTGCAATTTGACGGGCTGCCTCTTTTTTGGGCACCCCTTCTTCGATTAAGGCTAAGGCTGCCTCTAGTGGTGAAAGAACGACTTCCTCCACCTTCGTTTCATCTGTCACAGTCTCCTTACCCCCCACCAAGAGGACAAATTCCCCTTTTTCTACGATTTGACTGAAATCATTTCGTAACACTAGCAAGGTAGTTCGTGAAAAAGTTTCAAACTTTTTCGTCAGTTCACGACCTACTGTGATCGGGCGATTCCCCAGTCCTTCGTATAAGCTTTGGATAGTTTCTTCTATACGATGGGGAGCTTCATAGAAAATCAGCGTTCCTTCGTAGGTAGCAATCCGTGATAACATCTCTTTTACATTCTGCTTTCGTTTCGGCAGAAAACCTATGAAGTGAAATTCCTTTGTGTTTTGCCCCGATGCGATAAGCGCCGTTAAACCTGCATTCGCACCTGGCAAAGGAACAATGGGTATGCCTGCATCGATGGCTTCTTTCACCAAATCTTCGCCGGGATCAGAAATAGCAGGCATCCCTGCATCACTAACCAAACCAACAGATTGACCATCCAATAAACGCTGGATGAGGTCAACCCCCTTCTCCGCTTTATTGTGTTCATGATAGGAAATCATAGGCTTAGCAATATTAAAATGTTGTAATAATACCCCTGTATGACGCGTATCTTCCGCTGCTACTACATCTACTTCTTGTAATGTGCGCACAGCCCGATAGGTCATATCTTCTAAGTTCCCAATGGGTGTGGGAATTAAAAATAATGTCCCTTTATGACTACTCATAATATGCTTGTACCTCATCTGAATAGGAACCATCCACTTTGTAAATATATAAAGGTGGTTCCACCATCATACCTAGTTTTCCACCATATTTTAATTCTAGTAATACTAACTTGCTCACTTTATCTTGATTACCATGAATAAATCGCATTCGTTTTACCCTAAATTGAGTCTGTTCTATAGCACTCAGTAAGGATTCTAA